>JAHDVH010000004.1 GCA_023382385.1 bacterium
CATGGCTCAGTCCCGCAAATGCCATCAGCCCTACGGCCAAAAACAGTGCTTTGAACTTCATCTGCATTCTCCTTATCAAAGAAATTTCCAATTAAATGTCAGTTCGAAATCATCCAGATTACTTGGAGGAGGTAACCGTCTTGACCGTCTTTCCAGAGCTGGTCTTATTGATCGGGTTCTCCGTATTCACGGGCATCTTGGTCACGGGGACCGAAGCAGGAAGTTCTACGCCTGCAGTAAACGGAGCCGGGCCATCATCACCATCGTAGGAATAGTTCCACGGATTGGCGTGCCTATTGACGACGTTGTAGTATTGTCCGGGGACAACACCCGTCAGACCGCCTGCCCAAGCATTCGTTCCGGTATTATAGTAGAAGAATCCACCGCCGACGACCTGCGCTACGCGGTCAGACGTCGTGATCGTTCCACCAATGAAACCGTCCTGAAGCAGGTTCAACGCACTGCGATCCAGGTTACGCGAATCACGCCAGGAAACCGGTGCGGCCGCCTGCGTCGCGGGCGGGGTCGGAGCCGGAATCAGGACGACACCGTAGTCACCGGAGTTATCCACGTCACCAGCGAGAACCAAGGTACGCGCAGCACCGGTCCTGTTGATGTACTGATAACCACGGCCCGGGATCATCAAACCGCTACCAGTAGTCTCGAGACCACCAGTCCACGTCCCACTGGCGTTGCGATATCCGAAGACACCGTTATCCACGCGGGTGATGCGGTCCGCCGTCGTCACGCCGCCAGGGTTGGTCTGCGCGCCGATGATCGACGAGGGCTTGGTGGACTCGTTGCCGTACTGGGGGATACCACCGGTCACCGTCCAGAACTTAAACGGAAGACCAAAGCCCCAAGTCGTGACGACACCTGGAGTCCCAGAACCCGGCACGTTGATCTTGACGTACCCAACATCGTTGGACGGATCAGACTGCTGGGCAAAAGCGGTAGCCGCAAAGACCAGGCATACGATCACAAGCAAGACTTTCTTCATCTTTTCCTCCTTAACTTCGAGGACTGCTTTGTGCAATCCCCATCTTTCACATATCACACTCATCAAGTCCGAGTTTTTGGCTCGAACTTAAACGAAACCTTGTACTTGGTTGCTTTGGTCCCCGCTACCTCAGAGGCTTAACCTACTAAGTATAGTAGCGAAACCAAAGCAAATTGCGTTCTCCGAGGGAACGGAGGCATGCGAATTCGGCTTTACAGGGCGGGCGGGGTATTTAAACCAGCCTACTCCACCATCTTAACCCTTAAAATAACATGCAACTTAGCGCGAAACACTAAACTGCGCCTGCGTGAATTGCCGCAGACATTGGATATTAGTCAAAAGAGGGCCGGATGTCAAGAGATTTTCGACATCCTGCAAGAATTCTCAAGACTGTTGGTTAGAACGGCAGATCCTCATCCATCGGGGGGCCGCCATGGGTCGGCTCAGATGGTGAAGCACCTGATTCTCCGAAGTTTTCACTCGAGCCGGGACGAGGAGTGAGGTTCCTGAAGGTGAAACAGATGATCTCAAACGCCGTGCGCTTCTGACCCTCCTTGTCCTCCCAGTCTCTCATGGAGATCTTTCCCTCGAGGTAGATGAGGTTTCCCTTCTTCAGGCTTTCCGCAGCGCGCTCGGCAGACTGGCCCCAAACCACGATGTTGTGCCATGTCGTTTCCTGATGCCATTGCCCGTCCTGACCCTTGCGGTTTTCGTCCGTTGCCAAAGAGAAGCGGGCGACCGCCGCTCCGCTGGGGGTATAGCGCATTTCCGGGTCTCTGCCCAGACGCCCAATCAAGGTCACGCGATTGACCACAAATGTACTCCGAATCTGTTTGAATAGTATTGTGAAATTCTATGCAGAGAAGTTATGGAACCGGACGAAGGCAGTGCACTCAGTGAACGGAAGCGACGGCGGGTGAAGAAGACCGCCGTCCGCGCACCAGCCCCCAAATGGCCGCACCGACGAGAATTCCGGCAGCATCCGCAAGCAGGTCACCCGACTCCGCTGAACGGGTGGGAGTCTGAGTCTGGAGGACTTCGATGATCCCGCCTAAAGCCAAGCATACCAGAGCAGCGAGTCCAACTGAGCGAGCTTTTCCCGCACCCGTCTCCAGTGTGCCCGCCCAAACAATCGTGCCCAGCATGAAGGCGATGCCGTGAAGGAGTTTGTCAGAGATTGGCGCGGTCAATAGGTTTACATTGCGCAGGGGCGAGACGGCCAGTCCGATGACGGCCGCAGACCAAATCGTGGCTGCGGCTTCCCAGAAGCGATGTTTGGCAGGCGAAGTGCTGCTCATTGCAGCTCGCGATGGAGGTCCTGCAAGACCTGCGGAATTGCCGCAATGACATCCGTCGGTAAGAGGGAAATCTCTCCAAGAAGTTCAGCGGCAATGTCCGCAGCGCGACCATGTACGAACGCGGCACCCCAGGCCGCTTGAGCCGGAGGAATCCCTTGTGCCAGCAACGCACCTATCATGCCTGTCAAAATGTCTCCTGAGCCGCCGGTAGCAAGGCCGGGATTGCCGGTCGAGTTTACGAATGCCGAGCCGTCCGGTGTAACGGTTGTTGACGCAGACGACTTAACATGAATAACTGCATTGTATTTCTGCGCCAAGGTGCGGGCGATTTCCACGCGCTCGTGCGTACAACTTGAACCCTGTCCCGAAAGTCGGGTAAGCTCTCCCGGGTGCGGTGTGAGCACGGCACCTTTAGGAATTCGATTCAAGAGCTTGTGCTCAGCAATCAAGTTAAGTCCGTCCGCGTCAATCACAAGTGTTTTGTCCGTCGTGAGCAGCATTGAGAGCAACTCTGCCGTTTCAGCTGCGGTTCCCCAGCCCGGGCCGATCGCAACCGCATCGGCCCAGTTCAGCAGAGGTTCAAGCTGCTCCCACGCGCTGGCAGACAAAGCTCCCTTTGCTGTTTGCGGCAACCCGATAACCATGGCTTCGGCCACAGACGCAACCTCGGCGCGAATGCTTTCTGGAACTCCGACTTTCAGCAGACCTACTCCACTGCGCAGGGCGGCGAGCGACGCCAAGCGCGGGGCACCGCTCATCCCCTGAGAACCGGCCAGAATCAAAAGCTTTCCAAAGTCTCCTTTGTGGCTCTCTGGCGGGCGTTGGGCAAAGAGAGCCGCGACGTCCTGCGGTTCAGGTGTGAACCATTTCGTAGCCAGCATATCCTCCGCAGAGACGGGGAGCGAAATCGGGACAATTTTCACTTCGCCAGCCAGCGTCTTTCCCGGAGGAAGATACAGGCCAGGCTTGCCGCACTGGAAAGTCAGTGTCCATGTTGCATGAATGGACGGATCGCTCTGTTGTCCAGTGCCGGCATCCACTCCACTGGGAATGTCCACGGCCAAGACAGGCAATTCAGAGTCATTGATGGCCTCAATGACCTCGGCGAAGATTCCCTCTGGTGTGCGCAGGACTCCGGTTCCGAAGATAGCATCCACGACCACATCGTACCATTGAAAATCGATATCGAAGGCACTATCAGGCTGAAGGATGGGCACTTCCAGTGTCCGGCAAATCTCATAATTTGTTCGGGCATCTCCGGTTAAGTTTTCGGGAGAGGTCAACAGCCAGACTTCGACCTCCGCACCGCGCAGAAACAGAAGGCGAGCCAAAGCGAAACCATCCCCACCATTGTTGCCGGGTCCGCAGAACACGCACACAGATAGATCCTCGGGCGGAGCAACTTCCTGAAACAGAAACTCGGCGAGGCGCGTCGCCGCGTTCTCCATCAGGACCATTCCGGGAATGCCAAACTCGGAAATCGCCCTGCGGTCGAGGGCACGCATTTCTTCAGATGTGAATAGGGGGAGCATGGGAGTTGGCCAGTAAACAGATGTTCCCTAATCTACGATTCTCGGATCGAATTCTCAAGTGAGATTTCGGATAGACTCAGTCGCGCAAGAGGCGATCTGTTAGATTATGTGGAATTTTCGGGTAGAGGCTGGAGGGAGGCTTGAACCAGCGATGCCGAGTTCCAGCCACCCAGCGATAGAGGCGGTCGCGCAGGGTGCGCGGGACTAAGGAAGCGAGCGAGGCGACGAGAGGCCACGGCGCACGGCAGTGTCGAAGCAGGTAGAGGACTGCCGCCGATTCAGCGAGCAGGCGACCGGACTGCGGATCCTGCACGATGATGCTGCGAGGCGCGAAGGCGATATGATGCTGCTGGGCAAAGCGGCGATACACCTGCGTCTGAATCGGCGCAAACCGTAAAGCTCCATCGCGGTCGCGTTTCAACAGGAAGGAAACGGCCAGATGGCATACGCCGCACTGGCCGTCATAGAAGGCATTAACTTCTCGCGGCGGATCGGTCAAGGCATGGCCTGTTCAAGCTGTGGTGCGGCAGCGATACGACGCCGCCAGATTTGCCAAAGCAGAGCGGCAACCAGCACAAAGACGATACTGGTCAAGACGCCACCCTCGATGCCTTTTGAACCACCTGTAAGGAGTTCGGTTCCTTGAATCAGAATGGTGTCGTGGTCCCAGAGATCCACGCCGGTCACGGGCAGACCCAGCAGAGGACCCTGAAGATAGTTCCAGCCGAAGTGAATCCCGATCGGCCACCAAAGATTGCGACCCAGAAGAAACGCTATCCCGAAAAGAACACTGGCCGCAAAGAGATTGGTTAAAACCAAAATGGACTCGGTATCGAGAATCGTCCAGTGCAGTAACACAAAGAGCATCGATGACGCGACTACCGCTGCCGCTGGACCGAAATAGGACCGCACCATTTGCTGCACGTAACCGCGGATCAGAGTCTCCTGATAGACGGTGTTGCACAACAGCGAAACAGTTGTCCACAACAAGTTGCGAGGCGGACTGGTCTCAGGCGCGCAAGTGACGAAGCCCCAGGCGGCCATGCCACCAATAACCAGGGCCACCATGCCTGCTCCGCTCAGAGATCCCAATCCGAATGATCTAATCGCACCAACATGTCCAAGACCCAAATGAGCGAGTGGCCGGCGGTCTGCGTAACGTGTCATGGCGACCGCAGCTAACGCAACACAGAGCATCGCGAGAAACTCGATGCCTGTGCGAGTCGTATCCTGCCGCAGAGTAGTATACTCCGTATCCGGATAGAGGATGAACGGGAGCACGAACGGCAAGTAGAGTGCGAGAAACACACCCACAAAGAGCACGAGCCTCCAACTCGCCGCCCAGAGACGGAGAGGGAGGCTCATGCCCGAAGTGTGTTCCCGCTTCTGCGACGGGGACTGCAAAACGGCTTACTTCAGCAGAAGCAGTTTCGTGATGCGCTCCGCAGAAGGAGTCTTCAAGACGGCGAAGTACGTGCCAGAGGCAAGATTCGCACCGTCAAAGGCTACGCGATGCACGCCTGCGCTCAACATGCCGTCATGCAAGACGGCCACTTCCTGACCCGCGAGGTTATGCACGACTACGCGCGCTTCGGTGCGCTGAGGCAGGGCGAAGTCGATCGTCGTGCTTGGATTGAACGGATTGGGGAAGGCTTCGATTGTGTATTCGGTCGGAAGCAGACCCGGCTCATCTTCGATGGCCGAGCAGACTCTGACCCACGGTCTCCAGATAACCGAATCGCAATACTCGAAGTCGCAAACGCGGCACATCAGCGTGTTCTGATTCAGAGTAATGAAGCGATGGCTATAGGACGCGCTATTCGTGCCCACGTTGTTGCCGTTGTGCACCCACTGGTAGTTCAGGGTCTGGCCATCGGGATCTTCGGCGAGAACCGCAAACGGAATCGTCGTGTTGAAGCAGATGGTATCCAACTCAGAGGGATCAGGCGTTGCGCCCGTGATTTCCGGTGGATTGTTGACCTGACCGGGCTGACGTATCGTGGCGCGTAGCATGACGTCTGCTTCGTTCAAGAGGCGGTTTTCGGCCCAGCCGCCGGCATTTTCCCAAGAGCGGCGGGAGATACCTTGCGCGGAGGAAGTGTCGATACCAAACGACACTGTCGAACCGGCTGTGGTATACCACGCCACGAAGAACTGACCTTCAGTAATCACCACTTCGCCGGCCGGAACAGCGGCACTTGCCCAAGCGTTCGGGCTGGCTCCGGTGACAGTCGTTGACCAGAGAATCGCGCCGGGGCCGCCGTTCGCGCCGCTGTCGTCCAGAATCTGGAATTGGAAGGTGCCGGCCGTTTCACCGACAAACCCGCGGACGCTGATGACTTCGCAAGGATAGACCGGCGGAACAAAGCCCATACCCATACCGCCTTCTCCGCCTGCCCAACTCCATGTCCGCTCGGCGGTCCCGTCGTCGTATATCAACTCGCCGGGCAGTGTGACCGAATGGATTTCCGTGCGTAGTGTGTTGTTGCCCGCGAACATATCGCCGGTTAGCGTGACAGTACCGACCAGGCGGTAGACACCGTCAGAAGCCGGAATCCACAGATTCGGGAAAGTCGCTTCCTGAGTCTGCGCGGGTTGAATGGTGCCGCCTGTATAGTCGCCCTGCGTTATCAACGTGTTGTTGACTTGACGAACCGCGTAATTGGCTGTGTATGACGCTTCAACTTGGTTTCCGGCGTTGCGCATGCGCATCCAGGCATCCAAGGTGTCGCCCGTCAAGATGAAGATACCCTGCGAATTGGGGTTCTGCACACCGGCCATGCCCATGTCGTGAACCTGGAAGGTAACAGTCTGGGGATAGTAGAACTTGATGGCCGTGTTGTTCGGCGGATAGTCCGCAGGCAAACCCGTGTTGGAGTAGAAGTTGGAGATACCGATTTGTCCGGTCAGATTCTCAATACCAATTGAGATGTTGTTATTGGACACATCGTTCAGCGTGCTGGTTCCATACTGGAAGGTAATCGAGGAATCCACGCCGGAGAGAATCAACTGGAAGTTGTGATTGCCGAGGTTTCCACCCTGCGCCCATGCCGTAACGTTCACCCATGAGACGATCAAGGTGTCCGTGTTATTGCTCCACCAATAGCATGCGCTCGGATCTGCCGGGCCGAAGAACCAGTCTGCGGCGTATGGCGCAATGATGTCATTGGGAGCCGTGGCATTGGGGATCTGCGGAATCGGTTGCGCAAGCTGACCGGCCGTTGAGAACTTAATCCAGCCGTTTGAGCCGATCGTGAAGGACGACACGTCATACCAGTAGTAATGGAACGTCCAGCCGATTTGGAATGGTCCGACAAAGTTGTCATCGGCCAACCCCGAGACAGGGTTTCCGATTTGCGTAATGTTGATCCAATTATAGACGGGACCGCCCGGCTCGTTGGAATCCTTGGCAATGTAGCCATACGCATCAGGCCCCCATTGCTCATCAAGTGATCTTATTTCACGATCGCTGTTTGACACCCAAGGTTCTGAGCTGCTCTTGGCCAGCGCGATGGACAGGCTGGCGACCAACAAGGCAAACAAAAACCAATTTTTCATCATAATGCTCCTTTCAAGGCTGCGGGACTGCCGGGACCACCGGAGTCGACTACGAAAAGTTTAGAAAAAAGTTACTCTATAATCTGTTGTGACGATTCAGGGAAAATCATGACGACCGCGGCGGCCGTCGTTCGAGTGTGTGTCAGCGAGACAGAGACGCGCATCGGGTAGCTGGCGTAAGGTCCGGAGATACGCACTCGTGGTCCTTTGCCGGGAACGGTCAACACCTCGATATCCTTGAACGCTATGAACTCGCCGATGCCCGTGCCCAGCGCTTTGGCGACAGCTTCTTTGGTCGCCCATCGAGCGGCAAGGCATTCTTCGGGTTTCGCACGCTTCAAACACTCGGCGCGCTCTTGTTCGGTGAAGATCCGTTCGAGAAACACCTCGTCATTCAGATGAGCGGCAATTCGCTCCACTTCCACAAGGTCAATGCCTAACGAAGGCAGGATTGGGGCGGGCGGAGTTTTGTCGGACATCAATAGTCGAACAAGGAGGTCTGGTCTTCGTCGATCTCCATCAGGTTCAAGACCTGCAGGAGCTGACTGATGTCGTCAATATCGTAGTCGGCACCGCTTTCGACGGTATTCTTGGTATCTCCGTAGCGGGCAAACACTGTTACGATGCCAAGCTGTTTGGCGCCGACCATGTCGCGCTCCGGCCAATCGCCGACCATTATCACTTCCCTCGGCAGGAGACCCATCAGGGCCAAAGCACGTTCGAACGGAACGGGTGAAGGTTTGCGATGGCCCGTATCGTCAAACGTGACGACCGGATCAAACATGTGGTGCAAGTCGAGCTGTGCGAGCCGGAGCCAAGCGCCGAGACGCGGGGCGTCGGAGATTACCGCCAGCTGCAACCCGCGCTGCAAAAGCGCAGCAAGAGTCGAGCGGACGTGGGGATACGTGACGAGGTAGTTATTGCGCGCCCGTCGATACGACACAATTCCGGCAGCCAGCCACTTGTAGTCCACCATGTGGTACTGCTCTTCCAGAAAGATATTGAAAATCTCCTGGTGCTCAATCCCCACGCGGTCGTAGATTTCATAGATCTTGCTCACCGCCTCGTCGTGCGGCATGGGCAGGCCACAGTCAATCATGGCCGTGACACCGGCGTCAATCGAGGCACGCTTCATCCGCATGAAGTCGAGCAGGGTGTTATCGAGGTCGAACAGAATCCCGCGAATCATGTGGGCATGAGAAATTAAGGTAAGCGCAAGTTTCAATCTATTGACATTCTTGCGAATATGCAAGCAACCCATGCAAATTCAGACATGTCACCCTTATTGCAGTAATGCGCTCGGCAGGGCGTGCGCATGATGGCTAAGTTATTGTATTTATAGGAAAGGCGCGTTGACAATGCGGATCCGACTTCGTATATTGCAACGGATAATGCAAATTGTCTGTCTGTTGGTTGCGGTGCCGTTTGCGGGGGCCAACGAAACGCTGCCAGTCGCACCGGAACCCATCGGATTTGTCAGCGACTACGGGCGAGTGATTGCACCTTCCTATGAACGGCGTTTAGCAGAAATCGGGAGCGAGCTTGAGCGCAAGACGGGAGTACGGATTCGGGTTGTCACCCTGCCGGGCCTTGGTGGTGCCGATATAGAAGCGTTTTCGAAATATCTGCTGCAGTCGTGGATGGACTCCGCACATGCCGCACGCACCATCCTGATTGTGGATGCCGTTGCAGACAAGAAGATGCGGGTGACATTAGGGGAGGGTTTGGGTGACGTGATAACCCCCGACCTCTCCGCAACAGTGCAACGGCAGGTTATGCTGCCTTTACTCCTGCGGGGTCATCGAGGTGAAGCTTATACACTTGCGGTTACGGAGCTGTCGGTTGCCATCGGGATGTCCGAACGGGTGGCCTTATACTCCGTTCCGGGCTACCTGAAGCTGCAGCCTGCGGCCTATCATCCTAATGGCGAGGAAGCTGAGAGTTTTCCGGAAATTTTATATTTTGTGCCATTGCTGATCTTCATGGTCGCCATGGCGAGGCTGGAGAGTAAGATGGCGCGGGCAACACAGGTCTTTGGCGCCGTTAACCTATGGAACCCCGGCAGGCGGCGGCTGAAGCTCAAGGGGGGACAGGATTAGTTAGAGTTTAAGAGGGCTGCAAATGCGATTGTTGCGGGTTGCCGCATCCATTTTTGTCTTGGCATTACTGGCCGGCTTCGCGCTGGCCTTCTCTGTTTATCAGTGCTACTCTGACCTCGCAGAATTGAATCGCGTATCCAAATCACGATTTGCCGATTGGGAGGCGACATTGGCTCCGCGCCGCGCGATGCTCGCCGAACTCGCCGAAATGGCGCGCGTCTATGAACCTGCCGCCGGTGAGATTGCAGCACGCGCGAACGATGCATTAGCGGAGAGTTCCTCTGGCTCAAACGTGGAAGCACGCATTCGCATGCACTTGTTGTATGGCAAGGCGATGCGCGACCTTCGTTCCACGGCGGCGAGGTTTCCGCAGTTGACGCGGTCAGATGTTTACAGGGAATGGATCAGTGAGCGGGAAAAGGATCAGATTCTCGAGGAGGCTGCGAGGCTTGCGTATAATACGGCGGCGCGGGACTACAATGCAGTGCTCAATACGTTTTCCGGAAAACTAATTTCCTTGATCTATACTGTGCCTCCCAAGCCGGAAATTCCCGCGGGAGACTGACGGGTCGAAGCATCTCACGTTCCTGTTCCCACTGGAGCTGTGAGGTATGTTTGTGGAGAAAGAAAATTGAACCGCACCTTGTGAGAGGCGCGGTTTTTTTGTTACTTAAGGGTTCCTGTAGCGGTCGCGCACTATTTGCGCGGGTGCACCATCAGGGCGCAGGAGGAGGAGGAGCCGGGGGAGCTTCCTCGCTGCGCACGGGAGCCTCTAAATCAATAATTTTAGTTGAGATAGTAGAAATCTGCCCATTGCAGGGGTTTTCGACCATCAGGCGATACCAGTCTTCTTCGTCCGGGGCAGTTTCCACAAAAACAAGCCAATGCGGGCGGCGTTCATCGTATCTCATTGTATTCCTCATCAGATTTGCTCCCCTCTTATACTCCCGATTGGCAAGTAAAGTGCCACGTTTATAAAATCAATTAAAACAAAGTGATACCTGAAGATAAGCTGGAAGAGGTGCGGCTTGCCAACGATATTGTTGGAGTCGTGCAAGAATACGTGGCACTCAAGCGACGGGGTCAGAACTTTTTCGGCCTTTGCCCGTTTCATGAGGAAAACACACCCAGCTTTTCGGTTCACCCGGGTCGGCAGATGTTCCGTTGTTTCGGCTGCGGTCGGGGAGGCAACGTCTTCGGGTTCGTAATGGAACTTGAGAGGATGTCGTTCATCGAGGCCGTGAAAATGCTGGCCGAACGTGCCCACATCGAACTTCCGGCATTTTCACGGAGAGAGGGCGACGGCCCGACGGAAAGTGAACAGATTGTTGAAGCCAATCAGCTTGCGCGCGACTTCTTTCACACACAACTTCTTAATCAGACGAATGACGGCGCAAAGCGTGCGATGCAGTATCTGCTTGAGCGCGGCTTTACGGACGAGATTATTCGTGCTTATATGATTGGATATGCGCCCGAAGGCTGGGACGGGCTGGCGAAACGAGCGCAAGGCAGCGCAATCGCGCAGGACATTTTCATCAAGGCGGGTCTGCTGAAGGTAGGGCAGCAGGCAGGCAGGCCATACGATGCGTTTCGGGATCGCGTGATGTTTCCGATCCGCAATCTGGCGGGTAGAGTGATTGCCTTCGGGGGCCGCAGGCTGAGCGAGCCGGAACCCGGAGAGCCTTCTGCGAAGTATATTAACTCCCCGGAGACCGCCGCCTACAGCAAGGGACGCGAGCTGTTCGGTTTGTGGGAAGCACGCAATGAGATTCGCCGTCAGGAACGCGTAATCCTTGTGGAAGGATATACAGACGCAATCTCACTGGCCGCCGCAGGAATCCGCTGCGTCTGCGCAAGTTTGGGGACGGCCCTGACCGAACAACAGGCACGTCTGCTGCTGCGATTCGCACGAAATGTGTTTATTCTCTATGATGGAGACGACGCGGGATTGAGCGCGGCGCGGCGCGCATCGGATGTGCTGTTGTCCTGCGGAGCCGAGCCGCGAATTGTTGTCATTCCGGGGGGGGAAGATCCGGATTCCTTTGTTCGAGCGCACGGGACAGAAGCCGTCTGGTCGTTGGTAAATGACTCCAAGCCCGTCGTCGAGTTTCATGTCGAACGCGGCAAAGCAAGCGGTGCGACGCAAGCGCAGTTGGCGCGCGAGTTATTGGCGACAGCGCTGCAAATTCCCTCTGTCCTCGAACGCGAGGCTTTTGTGCAGCAGATTGCGATGCACACAGGGCTATCCGCAGACACGCTGCTGTCCGAACTTGCTCAGCAGAGAAAACCAATACAACGCCAGAGCGCAGTCCGACAGGCGCAAACTTGGCCGCCCAAGGGGACCGAGACTCTGATTTCGAGTTCGCTGATTCGCTCCCCGGAAATCCGCGACAGAGTGTTTCAGGAGTGGTCGCCGGAACATACGCGAGACGAACGGCTGAAGAAGATTCTGATACATCTCTTTGACGCGCACATGGGGCATCGCTATCCGGACATCACTCATCTGCTGAGTGTGTTTCCGGAGTCTCCGGAGCGCGACTTTATTGCCACGTGCGAAGTGGAAGACGAGCTCGAAGACGACAAGCGAATCGAGATCGATCTCAAGACTGCACTGGATTGTTTGAAGGCGCTGCAAGTGGAGTCTGTGCGGAAACAAATCAACGACGTCAAGCAGCGGATCCGGACAGAGCCGGAGAACCCCGAGCTGACGAGACTTTTAATGGAACTCATCGCCCGCGAGAAAGAGTTGCGCGGCGCGAGCAACATCACCTAACTTCTCCATGAGCAACTATCACGGAACGACAATACTTGCCGTGCGGCGCAACGGGCAATTCGCCATCGGTGGCGACGGACAGCTCACCCTTGACGATACCATCATCAAGAGCAAAGGTCGCAAAGTCCGGAAGATTTTCGAGGATCAGGTGCTGGTCGGTTATGCCGGCGGCGCCGCCGACGCGCTGGCGTTGCTCGACATTTTTGAGGGCAAGCTCAAGCAGCATAACGGAAATCTGACGATGAGCGCGCTCGACATGGCCAAAGAGTGGCGAATGGACCGGAATCTCCGTCGGCTCGAAGCCGACATGGTCGTGATGGACAAGAACAAGATGTATCTTGTGAGCGGCCTTGGGGAAGTCATAGAGCCGGACGATGATATCATTGCCCTGGGATCCGGCGGATCGTTCGCATTGTCCGCTGCACGTGCGCTGTTTCAGCATACAGAGATGGGCGCGACAGAGATTGTCAGAGCCGCGCTTTTGATAGCCGCAGAAATCTGTATCTTCACGAACTCGAACATCACGGTCGAAGAACTTAAGTAGGCCGTTGAGTCAGACACTACTTTCGTCCCTGCTCTCTTAATACGAGAAAAGGCGACACACCCATCATGACACCACATACCCCCCCACTGCAAATTCCCCAACTTTCTCCGCGAGAAATCGTCAAAGAGTTGGATCATTACATCATCGGACAGGACGCCGCCAAAAAGGCCGTGGCGATCGCGTTGCGCAATCGCTGGCGGCGTCAGCAGGTGGAAGGTGAGCTTCGCGACGAAATCTATCCGAACAACATCATTCTAATCGGCCCGACGGGTGTCGGTAAGACGGAACTCGCGCGCAGGCTGGCAAATCTGGCGGGCGCACCGTTCATTAAAGTTGAAGCCTCAAAGTATACGGAAGTCGGTTATGTCGGCCGTGATGTGGAGTCTATGGTCCGCGACTTGACGGATTTGGCAGTCGCGAAAGTTCGCGCGGAGTACATGGACTCAGCGCACGGCAAGCTCGATGCGTTGATCGAGGAGCGGCTGCTGGATCTGCTGCAACCGCCATCGATTCCTGATTCCGAAGAGGGCGATTCGGCAGCAAAAGCAGAACAACAACAGAAACGGGATGCTTGGCAGAAGAGACGAACCGAGTTGCGTGATGAGCTGCGCACCGGAAAGCTCGACGAAGAGTCGGTTGAGATTGAGATTAGCGAATCTTCCATGCCGTTGATGCAAATCTTTTCGGCTCAGGGGATTGAGGAAATGGGTTTCAACCTGCCCGAAGCGATGGGCGAAGGCGCGACACGCCGCAAGCTGGTTGAGGCATCGATTCCTGAAGCGCGTGAACTGTTATTCGAAGAAGAGTTTGACAGAGAGATCGACATGGACCGTATCGTGCGCGAGGCAATTCGCCGCACGGAGGCCTTGGGGATCGTGTTCTTCGACGAAATTGACAAGATCGTCGCTTCATCCGATGGCGAGAATAGCGGTCCCGACGTTTCGCGCTCGGGAGTGCAGCGCGATATTCTGCCTGTCGTGGAAGGGACGACAGTCACGACCAAGTATGGTCCGGTGAAGACGGATCACATTCTGTTCATCGCTGCGGGCGCGTTTTCGAATGCAAAGCCTTCCGATTTGATCCCTGAATTGCAGGGGCGATTTCCGATTCGAGTAGAGATGGACAGGCTTGGTGAGGAAGAATATTATCGAATCTTGACCGAGCCGCGCAATGCTCTTATCAAACAGTATCAGGCGCTGTTAGCCACCGAAGGCGTCAAGCTGGAGTTTACGCGAGACGCCCTACGGGAGCTTGCGCGCACCGCAAGCGACGTGAACGAGCGGACGGAGGATATCGGGGCCAGACGGCTGCATACGATCTTGACGACGTTGCTCGAGGATATCCTGTTTGACGCTGCAGACATGGAGAAAAAAGACGTACGAATCACGAAAGGGTTTGTGCAGTCGCGACTGAAGGACATTGTTGAAGATGAAGACCTGTCGAGATTCATTCTCTAAAGCCGAATGTTTTCGACAAGAGGCATGATTCTCGCCAATAGAGAAGTGTGAGTTTGCAAAAAAGCTTGTTTGGGAACAACTTACGAGTTGTGGCCCATGCGCAAGCTTTGCGCTCTTCGCAAGAATTGCAAGTTAGGAAATTATCATACATTGAGTGAGGTCCCAAGATGAAGACAACGCGCATGGCACGCCATGGATTGTGGGTGCTCTGTTTGTGCTTCGTTGCGTCTGCCTACGCGGGTTCGGATGCAGAGGTTGCAAGAAAGACGGTGCTGAATGCATCACTTTCACGCACCGTCATGAGCTATGAATTTGATCAGCAGGAAGTGGTATTGCAGGCAAGTCTTGCTCGAGAGTTGGGCGACCTGAGCGGCTGCGGCTCTCTGCTGGCCATTGCGGGGACGGGAGCACCTGTTGCCCACGTCTTGAACGTGGAACTGGGTGAACAGGTATTCTCTGCCATGAGTCTTGCTCAAGTTCCCCAAAGTGAACAGGAGCTGATTCATGTCGGAGAACCGGCAATCGTGCACGGAGTTCGGATTGTGGGCGTTCATGCATCGCCGCTGGTCATGACGGAATCGGGACTTCGAACAGTTCGGCGGGTTGAATTTGAGATCACAACGTCAGGAGGAGCAAGCGTCAATGAGATATGGGCTCCACGGCCATTGCACTGGGCGTTTATGCCGATGCTCAGGCAGATGGTTGACAATCTCGATGATCTCAATCCGCTTGTTTCGCTCGACGCACCTGCGCGCTTGCTCGTGCTGGGATCAACCAAGTTGCTTACCCAAGACCTCGCAGGACAAGCGAGATACGAAGAGTGGCTTGATCTGAAGCGCCGCAAGGGTTACAGCGTGCAAATCGTCACGCTGGCGCAGATTCAGCAGGCGTTCGGCGACTCGACCAAGATCGGGATTCGCAACTTCGTTGCTTCAACCTACAACGATCCTTCTTTGCCGCCGCTGGTCTATGCGACGATCATCGGGGATTACAATACGAGCAATACCTCGTTTCCTACAGACTTGATCGTCAACCCCGAGCACGCTAACGAGACGTCGGTGGGAGACAACTACTTTTTTGCCGTTGACGGAACGGATTACATCAGCGACGTGTTTCACGGACGCATTTCCGGACAGTCTGTTGCAGAGTACTTGGCCTATTTCCGCAAGGTCGTCGTCTATGAAACAACCCCTGTCACGGACAATCCTCAGTGGTTTCGCAGTCTGACCGCTGTTGCCGGCAACTACGCTGACGGATCAGGTACGTTTCCGGTGACTCCGGTGTGGAACATGAATTGGGCGCGCGAGTATGTCATGAATAACGGTTGCATCACCGATGCGGACACGTTCTATTACCATGACAACACCGAGAGCGCCGGCGAGTGGACGGAGGAAATAGTTCAGGACATCAATCAAGGCGTTTGCGCGGTTTGGTATCGTGGGTGGGCGGGTTCTCAGGCATGGCAGTATCCTGTTCTGAGAATTCAGGATATTCAGAATCTGAACGTAGGCGGACGCTTTCCGGCAGTCTGGGCGATTGTCTGCGGAAGCGGCAATTTCGCCTTCCCGGGCGGACCTTGCCTTGGCGAGAAGTTTACAACCGGACTCGGCACACCAAACGCGCCGAATGGAGCAATCGTGTTCTACGGCGCAAGCGATTTGCACACGAACACGAAGCATAACAATGCCATGCTCGCGGCGATGGCACAGGGGCTAATCGTGGATGGACTTCGGGCATCGGGTCCGTTGGCGTTGGCCGGGAAGTTGGAAGTTTACCGGCAGTATCCATTGGAGCGGGCGCCGGGCGACCAAGTGCACTTCTACGGATTCCACGTGTTCAACATTCTTGGGGATCCGGAGACGCCGCTCTATTTCTGTGAGCCAGGCGACTTCAATGTTAATTATCCCCCGACACTTTCGCAGGGAGAAACATTCTTCAGGGTAACCGTCACGAATTCGTCCAGCGGACAGCCCGTCCCCAATGCGGTGGTTGCGGCGCGCCCTTCCGGAGCGTCCTTGTCATCATGGACGAGCCTCACGGACGCGCAAGGACAGGCCAATGTGCCTGTTAGCCTGACCGGTGCTTCGAACATGCAGCTTACGGTTTGGCGTCCAGAGTATGTTATGTATCGCAATGAACTCTCAGTTGCTCAGCTTCCGCGTGACCCGTTCATTGGTGAATCTGAGTTTGATGCGGGAGAAGACGGCGTGCCGAATCCGGGAGAGACGTTCCAGATTCGATTTAACGTCCTGAATCACGGGACTGAGGCAGCAACGTGGTCGCTCTCGACAACGGCAGAGAATGACTGGTGCACCGTTATTAGCGGATCCGCGACTACACCACAGATTGCTCCAGGTTCTTCCGCTCTTAGCTCGCCAATTACCGTCCACGTCGCGGACAACATGTGGAACGGCGCACAACCTGCACTCAATGTCTCCTTTGACGATGGACAGATGAGTGTCACCAGGCAGTTCCGTTTTGCGGTTCATGCCCCAGATCCACACATTCTCGCGCTGATTGTGCAAGATGGAGACGGAGTGCTGTCGCCCGGTGAGTCAGCAAACATAGCCGTCCGTATCAAGAATATGAGCCAGACCAACGCCACGGCGCTATCTGCCACGGTTCATAGTTTTGACAATGCGATCAGCTTCACTGATAACAGCCTGGATTGGACGAATGTCAATTTCGGTGAAGAGACGGTAAGCACGACAACGATAACCGCCTCTATTCCCGGCAACGTGACACAAGGAAGACAGATTGCACTGAGATTTGTATTCTCGTGGAATGGAGTACCCTATACGTTTAAGCAGGCCATTCTGACTGCCGGTGCTATTACGCCGAACGTACCGACGGGACCGGACGCCTACGGGTATTATGCTTATGAAGACACCGATGTCGGATATTCTGCAACACCGACCTATTCCTGGACTGAGCTTGATCCGGACTTCGGAGGAATTGGAGGTACCGCTTTCGTCGTGCGAGATGACACCCATGAAGGCCTGCCCCTGCCTGCACCGTTCACGTTCTACGGTGAGACATACGACTCCATCTTTGTGTGTTCGAACGGCTGGTTGTCGTTCGGCACTGCCACTCTTCCTGAGTTTCGCAACTGGGAAATCCCTTCTCCGATTGGACCGCCAGCCATGGTGTGCCCGTTCTGGGATGATTTGATTTCATATCTTGATACGCTCGAGCCGAACGACAATCTCGAGCACAGAATCTACACACGTCAAGACGGCAATCGGTTCATCGTTCAGTGGAGAACTTTGAATCGCGCGGGACTGAATCAGAGCATACCGAACGCCGATTCGTGCATCTTCCAAGTAGTGCTCGAGTATCCCGCCGGAAGCGGCGATGGCTCAATCCTGTTTCTCTACAATCAGATCGCAAATACCGACAGCCGCAATAACTATGGAACGGTCGGCATTCAGGATGAAATGCATCTGCGCGGTATTGGTCTAACGTTTGCGAACAGCTACCTGCCTTCTGTTTCGCCGTTGGCCGCTGGACGAGCGATTCGATTTACGACGACACCGCCGGATTCATACCTTGATGCGGAGAATCCAACAGTCGGAGTGCCTTCAGCTTTTGCCTTCCATTCGGCGTATCCGAATCCCTTTAACCCCTCCACTGAATTGCGATTCGATCTCCCGCAAGGCGGTGTGACGGTGTTGAAGATTTATGATACTTTGGGGCGTGAAGTGGCAACGTTGATCGATGACCGCCTTGCAGCCGGGACACATGTCGCCCATTTTGACGCGTCAAGCTTGGGCTCCGGCGTTTACTTCGCACGGTTGATTTCCGGAACAAACACCGCCGTGCAGAAGATAGTTCTGCTGAAGTAATCTTGTACACATTCCGTTGCAGATAACGAAGTGCGGGCCGTCCAAAGGACGGCCCGCTTATTCTCGAGGAGGCTCAAGCCTCTAAGAGGCGTGAGTGACTGATTTTGTGCCCAGGCTTTCTGGAAATCCCGCAATATGAAGCGTCTGTGTCGGGAAGGCAAACTCGACACCTATCCTTTCAAGCTCACGCTTGATGTTCATCAAGAGCCTGTGCTGTGTTTCAAGAAACAACTGAAAGTCTGTGTCAACCGTGAAGCACTGGACAAGTATGTTTAGACTTGACGTGTCAAACTTGAAGAAATAGACGTGATGGGCATCCGTATGCAGACCTTCGTCCTCGACAATCAGCTGTCGAATACTTGCGATTGCCTCTTCGAGTTTTGCAGCCGGAGTGTCATAGGTAACCGCGATTTCCATGCGGATGCGGCGCTTCTCGCGACGACTAAAGTTCTCGATCGGTTTCGTCGTCAGATCCGAATTGGGCACTGTGATCAGGCTACGTTCAAACGTGCGGATGCGCGTGACACGGAGAGTCACTTCTTCAACGATTCCTTCGATTGATCCGACTTTTACGTAATCCCCCACAGCGAACGGCTTGTCCACAAAAATGACAATGCTTCCGAACACATTCGACAATGTGTCTTTAGCCGCGAGGGCCAGCGCGGCGCCGCCCAGTCCAATACCCGCAAGCAGCGACGTCACCGAGTAGCCGATGTTTTGAAGAGCAATGAGCGTCGCGACTATCCACATGACAACGACGATCGACTTGCGTCCCAACGGGATAATTCCTGCAATCTGCGGATTGACCAGTTTGGCGCGCTCTTCAGCCGACTTCATGAATCCGCTGATCAGACGCACAATCAGCCAGAATCCGATAAAGATCGTCGCGGACTTCATGAAAGAGTAGAAGAACCTGTCGATGTCAACAGGTTCGGACGGAAGGGGAAGAACTGTCAGCGCGACCCAGAGTCCAAGAAAGAAGCACATCCAGGCAACAGGACGCCGCACGGCTGCGAGAATGATATCATCGGCGTCCCCCTGCGTTCGTTCCGCGAGCTTCGCTAATCGACGGATTACGAGCATGGCGAGTTTCATCAGAATCCAGCCACCCGCCAGCGCCGCGCCAGCCAAGATCCATTCTTCTAAAGTAATGTACCTAAACTGTTCAAGCAGGGAATCTTCTCGCATCTATCTCTCCTTGCCTCTATAAACTCTCAAGAATTCTCCGGCAGCGAGCTTCCCATGTATAGTCTCGCGCAACTTTCTGAAAAGCGCTGTCCGGCATGTCGGTCTCATCACATCGCGCAAGCCCTTCTCGCAACGCCTGTTCCATCTCTTCGATGCTATCCGGTTCAAAAAGAATTGCGTCCTTTCGATTTTCAAGAACTTCAAGCACTGTGGGAAAGGCGGGCCCGACAATCATCCGCCGCGCGGCCATATATTCAAACAACTTCATCGGTGAGCAGACCGATATCGTTGGCACCTTCCATGTCCACATCATCAAAAGGATGTCTGAAGCGGCCAGCCAACGCGGTACCTCCTGATGCGCGATTCGCCCGACCAAGTGTGTATTCGACAGCTGTAACCGATTAATCTCGCTTTGCCAAAAACGAATCTCTTGCTCGTCACCCCCGACGATGTAATACTCAGCATCGGACACCCGTTGCGCCGCGGCGAGGATCATGTTGATTCCCCGATCCCGCTTAAGTGCACCTGTATAGACAACGACCCGCTTGTTTGGACTTATGCCCAGCGCCATTCTGGCGGATAGCCTGCTTTGCGGGGCTCCAAACAGTTCCAAGTCAACTCCGTCATGAGCGGCTATCAATTTGCCGCGTGGCACGCCATAGCCTTCCCACACCCGCGCCAGAGCTCCGGAAATTGCGACAACCTTGACCAATTCGGGCCGCTTCGATGTGCGCACGATCAAACTTTGAAGCAATTTTCCGAGGAACTTGGAGCGTTTGTGCACATGTTCTTCGTGCGCTTCCCAGATGAACGGCACGTTTGCCCGCGGCAGAAACGCAACCGACCAAGGATTGCGGCTGTAAATCAAGTCCTGTGGGTGCTTGCGAATTGCTTCGAGGGTTCCAGAAACACTGCCCAGGACCTCGAGACGACCGAAAATCTTCCTCCGTGGAACAAAGACAATCTTGAAACCGAGTTGCTCTCCGAAGAGATTCCGCGCCTGCACGAGAGCGGTTTCGTCCGTATCAAACTCGTTTCGACGTGGAATGAAGAGTGTAACTTCGTGACCAAGTGCAGCAAAAGCTCGGCACATCTGCACGACTTGAACAACGTTGGCTTCCACCGATGGGAAAGCGCGGCTATGGACGTAACCGATTCGCAAGGTAACTTTCGTGTTTGTTCGAATGGCAGAAGGTACACATTTCGTCCGCGATACGCAACTATCCAAATGCAGAGCGGGACGCTCTGCGTCCCGCTCCGTCAGCAATCATGGACCACTGCTACTTCAACAAAATCATCTTCGCAGAGCGAGTGAAATTCCCGCTTTCCAGTCGGTAGAAATACATACCAGAGGGGAGACCGGACGCATCAAACTGGACAGAGTGCGCCCCAGCCTGCTGCATCCCATCCACTAATCGCGCGACCTCCTGGCCAGCCACGTTATAGACGGACAAGCGAGTCTGGTTCGTCTGCTTCAAGCTGTATTCAATCGTGGTTGTCGGGTTAAAGGGATTCGGGTAATTCTGACCAAGTGAGTATTCAAGCGGCAATAGATCATTACGAGGATCGTCACCGATCGCGGTCGCCACGTCCAAAGTCACAGGCAATTCGATATCCATCTCGAGGACGGCATTGGACACGAAGAGCGAAACCGTATGCACTGCGGTGCGGAAGTTTGTCAGATTCGCCGTGAGCGTCACTTCCCGCGCCTGTCCGCCAGAGACCGTCGCCTGCGCCGGCGTTATGGTTGCCCAGTCTTGGACAAATTTCATCTGGTAGATCCCGAGCTTGTCGCCCGTCGAATGCTGCAGAACGCCGCCGAATGAAACCATCAGGTCATCATAGTCCGCCGTGACTGTACAGCCACCCGCTGTGTAATCAGAGCTTTCGAGCACGGCCACCGTCTGACGATCGTAGGTGGTTGGATGCATGCGGGTGACACGCGTTTGATTGGTCCCGCCGTCGCGGCTGAATATGTAGAGCTTATAGCCATCCGGATCCTGCGGCCACCAGGCAAGTCCTGTTATGGCCAGTTCACCCGGTCCGTCATTCACGACTTGTGCAAATATATTGCCGTCGCGGTCAATGGAGTAGATGTTCTGCGTAAAGTCGCCAATCCAGAATCTGTCCAACGCGGGGTCGTAAGCAATTGCACGGGTCGGATTCAGAGGGCTGGGGATTTGAACGACCACGTTGCCATTCAAATCAATGCCGGTTATTGTGCCTGAGCCGTCCTGCGAGCCATAGAGGTAGGAGCCGTCGAAGGCGAGGTCATACCACCCGAATGGTGACGTAGAAGGCTGCGGGATCGCTGGCTCAACACGATTCCCTTCACGGTCAAAACGATAAATCCAGTTTGTTCCGGTCGGACCCGAACCTCCTGAGACAAACCAGAGGTCATTGACGAACTCACAGCCAAGCATCTGGAAGTCACCTGTCAATTCCGAAATATTGATGTACTGAACCGGACTCCAGTCATTGACGACTTCGCCATTTATCGTATGAGACATCCGAATCTGATAATCGAGCGGGCCGTTGCCGTCATTGATGACGTTGAACGAGGCAGAACTCTGCTGTGGGTAGGCAATCGTCAGCGCCTGCGCAGATAACTCCATTTCGGGATGAAGCATGCTGAAGTTGACGGTTACCGTGCTGTCCAAATCGACCAGCACTCCACTCACCGTGGACTCGTTGAAGCCAGACTTGTTCGCTCGCACCGTGTATTCGCCAATCAGCACGTTTTCAATCACGTATTGGCCGTTCGCGTCGGTCATATCACTGTAGTTAAACCCGTCAATCGTGACGCGGACGTCCTGCATCGGTTGACTGGTTTCCGCATCCGTGACCGTTCCCACAACTGTGCCAAACAACGCGCGGGCATCGGTCGTGATGAGGATGGCACGTCCCGCCTGAATTGTTGCACAGCCGGGCGAGTAGGTACTGCGATAGGCCAGCTGCAAGCCAATCAGTTGTGATTCGTCATGAATACCGACCGAAGAACCTGAAATCTCAGTACCGAACGCTCCACTGGTGTTCATTGTCACGGTATTATACTGAATCAGAATCCTGCCGTTTCCGTCGAGTGTCGGCGTCAAGGATTGACCATAGAGAATGACCTGGAAGTTTTGATTTGTGCTCCATCCGCTGCCGGAGGATGCTTTCCATTGCACAATCACGCGGTCGTTGGCCTGATCGTGATAGTACCAAACTCCCTGGCCTGCACCATTCGTCTTCAAGTCATCCCAGTAAGGAGCAATCATTGCGCGCGGCGCCGACTGTGCAGGGATGGGATAGTTACGGAAATGGTCGACCCAAGCTTGATTGCCAAATGCCACCCAACCGCTTGCGGTTATCGTCAAGGTATCATACTGCACGCCGTAGAACTGGAACGGGAACGGCAATTGACGTGCCGTAGCATAAATCGAAGTGATCTGAGTCTTTTCACCCGGATCATTGAGATTCAAATTCGTCCCCAGACCTGTGCTGATATCAACCCAGTTGTAGTCAGGATGAAGTTCGTAGGCTACATCGACATTGTCATACGCATAATATCCGTAGGCATCCGGTCCACAGGGGTCCGTTCCTGCCGCGGATCCCACCGCCGCGTTGAAGAAGACCGTATCAGCGAATCCCCCGTTCCCCGTCACAATCAACGTCATCGGCGCCTGATGCCCGGGAAATGTCAGAGTGTTTGCACTTAAAGTGAAGCGATTTGCAGTATTTACTGCCGTGCCGCCAACAGCGATGTCAGGATAGCTGACGATTCCGGTTTCGACAGAGACAAACGGACTTCCCGAAATCAATCGCGCCGTGACACCTGTCATCGGCAATACGCCACGATTCCGGAGTGTCACACTCAAATCGCGGGTCTGACCCGGACCGAATGCACCCACGAAAGCGTGCGTCGAATACTGGATACGCGCCGCACGAACGCTCATATCCACAAGGCTAACCGTCGGCGTTCCAGACGAGGCAATCGCAAATCGCAATGGAACGATTTCGTTATGCTGCAGGTCCTGACTCAATTGAAGTCGGAAAGGCGTCGCCCCCATCGCTGATTGACCCGGGGCCAGTGCCGGATAGGTAGAGGTGCCCGAGACCACCGTAGCTTTGCCATTGGTCGTTGTAAGTGTGGCGGTGATGCCAGTTACGGTAACTGACGTTCCGGAATTCTGCATTACGACGGCCAAATCCACAGTTTCGCCGGGATTCGGATTGCCGTCGCCATTGCCCGAGGTTCCGCCCGCATTGTCATCATCCACGGTCATCGTCAGGTAGCCGATGTTCTCACTGGCCGCGGCAACGCTCACGTTCGCCAAATAGGGCTTCATGTTGTGTTTCGTTGCGGTCAACAGCAGCGTGCCGGGCGAATCAACCGTAATCGGTAAAACAATGTCACCATTCGAGTTTGTCAGCCCACGAACGTAGCATTCTGTACCCTTCCACGCCGTCACCAACGCATCAGCCACCGGAGCACCAGACTGATTATCGCCAAGATGCACCGTCAACGAACGTGCACCAACATTCAGCGTGCCGGCATGTGTGGCGGCAACAACCTGCGGGGTCTCCGTCCAAATTGCCAGACCGGGATCTCCCATCAAGTTGAACCAGCGCTGGAAGTTATTGGACTGCGACGAACCTGCGCCGAATGTCGGAACCAGCCAGGCCTTTGCGGCGTTCACGCAATGCGAAAGGTGTTCGATGCGCTGATTGGCAATTGCGTAGCACAACCCACCCGTCACACAAAGGTTTTCCGGCGGGTGCGTTCCTGCAGTTGCGGTGCCAAGGCCGCACACCGCTCCCTTGGGTGATGCTGCAGAACCTGCCAAGGCCCAGGACTCTGAAACTGCTACTCCGCTCTCAAACGATCCCGTTGCACAGGTTACAGTGAGCGAAATCGGAAGCTTCGCACCGTTATTGCACTGTCCTGCCACACTCGTGCTCATGCCCCCGATCCAACTTCCTCTCCACAAGAAGATGCTGCGCCCAGCGTTTATCTGCTGAACGATTGTCGCGTCATTCACGGCGTCACTGGAATGCGTCAGGAGATACACGCTGTCGATTCCGGTATTGCGAATCAGCATATCCTGAAACCACTGAAACGTCGTATAGTTGGACGTCAACTCGCGTGCGATACCGGCATAGAGGAACGCCTTGCGGAACCATGTGGGGTCGTCCATGTGCGGATTGCGTTCATACGCAACCGTCTTGGCAAACAAGGTCGCAAAGTCTGAAGAAGAGGAGGCGCAGAAGCGACCCACGCCGATGTCTTCAATGTCATCCCCCGTGTTGCCCAGCGCGTAGCCGTGGTCATAGTCGCTCGATCCAGAAACCGGAATCCCGAAACTTGCCTGAGGGTCACCCATCAAACAGACGAATTCCACGCGATCCTCATCCTCAATATCCTGATTCTGGAAGTTCGCGCGGATGATATTCATAATCTGTGTCGCGGTCCAACTCGCCTGCTGATTTACCTCAACCAGGTGGCCGGAGCGCTTCTTCCACAGCACAAGGCTATCCACCCACTGATTGACCGCACCGTCTGTGCGGGCGAAAATCATGTAGGTTCCGGGCTTCGTCGTGGCGTCGTCCAGCGCGTGATCATCCAGATTTTCGATCAAGTGTTGATACATCGGCACGTACGACTTCGTGGGACGGCGAACGCGACCCAACTCATTCACCGATGGAAGGTCGTTGGGAACCAGATCCACCTGAACATTGCCATATATGCGCGCCTGCCGCGTCACCGGATTGATTTGAACAGGGTAGATACGCACGGTCACAACACGGAAATCGCGCATGATCATCGGCTCCGACATCTCCACGATATTCGGCGGATACCAGGCATTATCGCCGTAGATCATCGGATCCTTGACATCGCGGCGAAACTCATTTCCCTCTTCGACATAGGGGATCGCATTGATGTTCTCAACAAGATCAAACTCGGCTGCGCGAATTACCAGATCCACTCCACCCGTCTCAGGGATCCGGTAATACCGCGTCACGTGCGGCAGCGCCGGAGCCCCTTCATCAACGATCAAGCCTTCGCCGTCAATACCAAAGAAGTCGTAGGACTCAAAGTCCTTGACCAGCGTCTGGCGCTGAAGGTCTGAACCATCAAAAGCAATGGTCGTGAATTCTGGGCCGGTCTTGCTGACCGTTAGATTCGCCCCTTTGCCTTGATAGGTCGAATAAATGGGTGCGGTGTTCGCCTGCTCTGCCAACGCCGCACTGGCGAAAGCAAGTACGATGAGAGTGCGCGTGAACAGTCCTGTAATACTCGCCATCAAGTCTCCTCCATGTCGTCCAAAATGGATACGGGAAAGCCCGGTTCTGGACCGGGCCGGTCTAATTTGGGTTAAATTAACTATTCGTGATGGGCTGTGCAAGCGCTTGCGGACTTATTCTCAGGCAAAATTTACGGGGCTTTCTCGCCACGCATATCTCATTCTTTACTTAAGTATTTAATTAATCAAGCGATTAAAGCGATCGGCGTGGAGCAAAACCTCGTGGGTCTATCTCATGCCTCCTCTCAATACAAGCAATCGCTTGACTATCTTGGGTAGGAGTTCATCCGCGATTCCCAAGCCTCGGGTTGGTCTTTCAGGTATCTGTCGAACCATTCAAGCATCATCTGGCGATGTTCGACGAGGTTGCTGTACTTTGTATTGATGTTGTGAGTTTCATCCTTGAAACGGGCATACACCACTTCCTGTCCGAGCAGTTTCAAACTCACAAACATCTGGTCGGACTCGATCCATGGCACGTTATTATCTGCCCCGCCGTGCAGAATCAGCAAGGGAGTCTTTATTTTATCCGCATTGTAGATCGGCGATTTGTCAACGAATACATCGCGGTGCGACCAGGGGAAACTCCCCGGCGCAGCAATTTCTCCATACCAATACCCCCACGTTCCGCCGCCAAAGTAGTTTGTGATATTCGAAATCCCGTACATGTCTATCGCGGTCTTGAACATCGAGGTCTTTGTCAGCAGGTCAAGCACAATGAAACCGCCATAACTCCCGCCGTAACATCCCATCCGCGTGGAATCCAGGTATGGGTGTGCGGCAAGTAGTTTCTGTGTTCCCTCGATGACGTCCTGCGTCGCTTCCGTTCCCCAGTCGTTGGCATGGTAGTCCGCGAACTCCTGTCCCCGACCAAACGCTCCAACAGAATTCAGCACGTAGACCACGTAGCCATTGGCAAGCCAGAATTGATAGGTGTAGCTGAATCGTACATCTCGAGGTGAGACGCCCGCATAGAAATAGACAATCAGCGGCCACGTCTGATCAGGGGTGAAGTCGGCCGGTTTGTAGAGCCAACCGTCTATTTGAATCCCAAGGCGATTCACAAAATTGGCCTCTTCCATTGTCCCCAATTCCCAGTCGGCTGCTATCTTTGCATTGGGATCAAACAGGACACGCTCTCGACTTGCAGCAACGTCAAGGACGGCGAGAGCTTTGGGCGAGCCAAAACCGGATGCGGCATATGCGATCCGTGTTCCGTTTGCCGCGAAGGCCGGGGTGTCTGTGAAATCGTAGCGGCTCTTGAACGGGCGATAGACAATGCTCTTGCCGTCCGGCGAGCACTTTGCAAACTGAACATGTCCGCCACGTGCAACATGAAAATAGAGATGACGATCTCTCGGGTTATAGAATATTTTGGGATCACTTCCCTCGTCCAACAGCGAGAATTCCTCCCCGCCTGTCAGATTGCGATGCTCGCCGGTGCGCAAATTCAATGTATAGGCAACGAGCTGCGCAGAGTTGTGAAAGGTCGTATCATCAGGCGAAGCGTCGTGGGCTCCAGCGGAATAGGCAATTCTGCTGTCATCTATCCAGCAGATGTTTTGTGGTAGTTCCACGTTGTTGTGAGTGAAAACATACTTACTCTCTCCTGAAACCAGATCCAACGTCCAGAATTCCTGCTTCGAATACGGCCGCACGGACAAGGGGAAACTGCGCAGCAGCACGAGCTGCTTGCCGCTGGGCGATAGCGACCATTTCTCAACTTCAAAGTCTCCAGTCATCGTAAGCTTGCGCGACACGCCAGTCGTAAGGTCTGCTAAATACAGTTCGCGACGATTGTTGAATGTCGGCAGGCGATCTTCAATTTCTCGAAACAGCTCGTAGCTTGACTTGTTTTCGGGTTTCTCTTTGCTTAGGGCGTATACGACTTGTTTGCCATCGGGGGAAACCTGAAAACTCTCAAGGCCTTTGACAGAAGCGAGCAGTCTTTCGGACGTTCGCGAGGCGATGTTCATGCGCCAAACTTCCGCGCCTTCTTCCTGCTGCGACAGATAGTAGAGTGACTTGCCGTCGTGAGAGAATTTCAACTTCGACATGCCGTCTTTGCTGCTGAAAACGTGGTAAGGCATAGACAATTCTACGTCCCAGATTTCGTACCATGATACCTTCTTGTTGTCATCGCCGACACGAATCGAACGTTGAAGTGCAAGATACTTTCCGTCGGGGGACAGTGCGAGTCCGCCGAAGTCTTCAAGGTCGGATTCACGTTCAAAGTGTGCTGGGCGAAACGGCAAAGCCGTACCCGACTGAACTTTGGCCAAAGAAGCGGAATCCGTCTTGACCACCGCAGAAACACGCCAAGCTCCGCTGTCGGTCGTCTGAGAAACAGTTACTATCACGATCTGCATCCGCGAGCGGTCGAGGGTAATTTCTGATATGACCTCATATCGGCCGCTATCCGTAGATGCGGCCTTCCCGAGCTCTTTGCCGCTCGAATGTACTGTAAACGGCCGCGTACCGGTCGCCACGAGTTTCGCCTTTGCAAAGCGGTCGGCAGTTAAATAGGTTGCCGCAACTCCGTAGGCGCGCGGTGCCTCGGTGCGAAAAGTCAGTTCGGTCTCCCACTGATTCGACCACTCAGATACATCAAGCTGACTGGACGGCCAATCCAGCCGAACGTAGTTCAGTAGCTCGACCGTCTTGAGCGAAGAGTCTTCAAAAGCCGCCGGGGGAAGCGGAGTGACCGGAGAGACTTTCCATCCGGAGATCGGAGTTTCCGCAGCACGGACTGCGAATGCAAAGAAGAGGGTGATGACGAGATAATGCATGGCGCGAAATTCTAATTGAAGAAGAACTTGCTGACATAAATCGCAGCTAACAGACCCGCCGCGTCACCGATAAGACAGGCGGGCAGGGTATGGCGTGTCTTGCGCACTGACACTGAGCCGAAATAGACTGCCAACACGTAAAAAGTGGTTTCTGTCGAACCCATCATGACGGACAGCGTGTTGCCGAGCAGTGAATCCGGCCCATATGTATCCAATCCTTCGGAAAGCACGCCAAGAGCACCAGAACCCGAGAGCGGGCGCACCAGTGCCATTGGCAGCACTTCAGGAGGAATGCCCAGTGGTTCAAGAATGAAGCTCAGGCCGTTGACGGCGAAATCCAGCGCCCCTGATGACCTGAAAATTGCTATGGCACACAGAACTGCGACCAAATAGGGAATGATGCGCACACCTACGTTAAAGCCGTCCTTGGCTCCTTCCACAAATTCTTCATAGAGCTTGACTTTCTTGACAGTCGCAGCAATCACAATGATCAAGAAAAGCAGCGGAATCGCCCAATCTGATGCCGTTTGAGCGGCCTGTAGAATCCACTCTTTCATTGCGTTGCTTCCTCCTCCGGCAGACGATACGCTTTGCGCTTCTCGAGCAGCTTCGCCATGGTCACGCCGACCGCCGTCGAACAGATAGTCGCGATGATTGCTGCGCCAATTATTCCGGCAGGATTCTCCGACCCTGCCGAGGCACGCATGGCGATCACGGTTGCCGGGATAACTGTCACAGACGTGGTGTTTATGGTGAGAAAGGTCGCCATCGCATTTGTTGCGGTTTCGGCATGTTTACTAAGACTCTTCAGGTCTTGCATCGCCTTCAGGCCAAGCGCTGTCGCCGAGTTACCTAAACCCAACATGTTCGCAGCGATATTCGAGAGCATTGACCCCATCGCCGGATGCTCGGGAGGCACGTCCGGGAAAAGCCTCTTCATGGCAGGCCGGAGTAGACGAGCCAAAGCCTGGACTAAGCCAGCCCCTTCCGCTAACTTCATAAAACCCAACCATAAAGCCATGATTCCGATGAGGCCGATTGACAGCTCAACGGAGGTCTTTGCGGCCTCTATGACAGCTTTTGTAACGTCCGCCATTCTGCCTGTCAACATGGCAGTAATGACTCCGGTGGCAACAAGAAACAACCAGATGACCTGCACGGTCCCTCCTAAGTTTTCAGTTGATATGAGATTACAAAATCAGGAGCCAAGATGCAACGCAAATACCCCAAGCAGCGAAATTCAATCAAATTTCACTGCCGGAGATGATCGCTGCAGTGAAACTTCTTGCGTGCCAAAACGTTGAAAAAACAATGGGTCGAGTGACAAGCAAAATTGACATTTCCCCGCCGAGAGTGTATATTAACGGGTTAATAGCTTCGCTAAGCTGACAACTTAAGTCATATTTGAAAGAGTGTGCCGTGTTTGAATTGCCGTTAATGGGCAGTTGTACAGACAAGCCAGCCATAGGGTTGGCTCTGCCGGAGCCAGTGGAGTTCTCCCCGAAATCGTTTCGTCACAAGCGCGTGCGGGAGTGCCGAATCGGCGCGGTGACCATCGGAGGAGACCATCCGGTAGCGATTCAATCCATGACGCTGACGGACACGCGCGATGCCAAAGCGACCCTCGAGCAGATTCATCGCCTCGAAGAAGCAGGTTGTGAGATCATTCGTGTTGCGGTTCCAGATGACGAGGCAGCAGGCGCGCTGCCCGAAATCAAGAAGAACATGCGCGTTCCGCTGGTGGCCGACATTCACTTTCACTATAAGTTGGCGCTCAAAGCGATTGACGCAGGAGTCGATAAAATCCGCATCAATCCCGGAAATCTGGGAGGCGAAGGCCGCGCGAAAGTCGTGACGAAAGCGGCCCGCGAGGCTGGAGTGGCGATGCGCGTGGGTGTGAATTCGGGTTCGCTGGAAAAGGATATCATTGACAAGTATCAGGGCCCGACACCCATGGGCATGGTCGAGTCGGCGATTCGGCATCTGGAGTTTCTGGAGGACGAGGGATTCACAAACACCACAGTGTCTCTGAAGGCTTCCAATGTGCCGCGCATGATTGAAGCGTATACGCTGTTTCGTGAACGTAGCGACTACCCGCTGCATCTGGGAGTGACCGAGGCGGGACCACTCTTTACGGGTTCAATTAAGTCCGCGCTCGGTATTGGCTATCTTCTGCAAAACGGCATCGGCGAGACGCTGCGAGTGTCACTCACGGCGGACCCGGTGCAGGAAGTCAAGGTAGCGTGGGAGATTCTTAAGTCACTTGGTCTGAGGACAAAAGGTGTGAATCTGGTGGCGTGCCCGTCCTGCGGACGCTGTGAAGTGGACTTGCTGGACCTGACAGCCCGCGTGGAACAGGCCGTTTCCAAGATAGAGAAGCCACTGCATATTGCGGTAATGGGCTGTGTTGTGAATGGTCCCGGTGAAGCGCGCGAGGCAGACCTCGCGGTTGTCGGCGGCAAGGGCAAAGGCCTTCTGATGAAAGACGGCAAGGTCGTGGCAACGCTGCCTGAAGAAGAACTCATCCCCGCCCTGCTCCGCGAAGCCGATGCTTACGATGTTTCGCAAAGACCGGCTGGGAAAGCTCGGTTCATAGCAAGCGCTTAAGTGCCCACCAAGATCTCCATCGCAGACGCATTTGCCCGCATCGATGACTACGAGCATCCGAGGATTGCCGCGCTGGTCAATGAGTGTGCGGTCAAGTTCGTCAAGCTGAAGGGGGACTTCGTCTGGCATCATCATGATGTTGAGGATGAACTCTTCATGGTCGTGCAAGGCAAACTGCTGATGAAACTGCGTGACGGCGATGTTGAGGTGAGTGCCGGTGAGATGATTTTGATTCCGCACGGCGTCGAGCATTGTCCCGTCGCCATTGAAGAAGTGCATTTGATCTTGTTCGAGCACGCGAATACAGTGAATACGGGAAACGTCTTCAACGAAAAGACGCGCGTGACTACCGAAAACCTTGAACACTTTACCCCTTTATCCTCCGGAAACCGGAGGGAGTCCATAGAGCATTGAGCAGCTTAGTAGAGAACATCCAGGTTGAGCCTCGGAAGGGGCCGAAATACAATTTCTTCGACGTCGAGGTTGTCCGCATTACCGATGTCACTCCGTCCGTCAAGCTTTTCGACCTTCGTGTGCCGGAACGCGACTCCTACAACTTCAAAGCCGGGCAGTTCATCCAGCTTGACTTCCCGTCGATTCCCGCCAAAGTCACGCGCCGCAGCTACTCGATTGCGTCGGCGCCAAACGGAACAAACGAGATTCAGCTTTGCGTGGGCCGCGTGCCGGATGGGCTGGCGACACGCATCTTGTTTGAAGAGACGAAACCCGGGTCGCACTTGAAGGGAACAGACGCCATCGGCCACTTCGTGCTTCCCGAAGTCGTCGAGAAGGAGACATGTTTCATCTCGACAGGCGTAGGGATCGCGCCGTTTCGTTCGATGCTGCTCGACGGTTACGCGCGGGGAATCATCAAAGCGCCTGTGAGCCTGTTTTTCGGCAACCGTTACGAATCTGACATACTCTATCGCGAAGATTTTGAGAAGATGCGGCGCGAACATGGGCTGCACTTCTTCCCCGTCCTGTCGCGGCAGCACGATTGGCACGGACCGCAGGGGCATGTTCACCTGCATTATACCAAACATTTTTCCGACCGCCGTCCAGCTACTTTCTATCTCTGCGGTTGGCGGGCGATGCTTGATGACGCTCGCGCACATCTGACCGAGATGGGCTATGATCGGAAAGATGTGAAAATCGAGCTTTACGACTAAGGTCTAAGTGAATCCTGAGAATTCAAAGCAGAAAAGGGATGCGGTCCATGAGCACCATTGAAACGACGACCGATCTCGATCAGGAACTGGCACAGAAAGTGACCAGACTGTTGGATATGTTTCGTCCGATCTTTCAGTCAGAAGGCGGGGATGCGCAGCTTTTGTCGCTGAAGGACGGCGTAGCGACGATTTCCATGGGCGGAGGATGTGACGGCTGCGGAGGATCTCTTTCGGCTATGGAGGGCGGCGTCACGCGCACGCTGCTGGAAAAAGTGGACGGCCTCAAGGATGTGCTGATTGTCCAGTGACGCGTTCGAGTTTATGAGTTTGGCGTCCGGGCACAATTCGTTATCATAAGGGAAGTGACTTGGTAAAGATACTCGACCGGATTTGGCTGATCTTCTCATCGGTCAAGCTGACCATCGTGCTGCTGTTCCTGTTCGCAATTGCGATGGGCTACGGCACATGGATTGAGACCGTCTATTCAAACGGGGCAGCACGGATACTCATCTACCGCACATGGTGGTTCGATCTGATGATTGTGCTGCTCGCGCTGAACCTGATCGGCTGCACGTTGCGACGCGCGCCTTATTCCCCGCATCAATACCCGTGGCTACTCACGCACATTTCGCTCCTGTTGATTATGGCCGGCTCATTGGTCACCCACAGGTTCGGAATGCAGGGGCAGATGGTGATTCTGGAGGGCGAAACCGAGAACCGATTCGGACTCGAACAGCTCGACCTTGAGAACTGGGAGACAACGATCGGTGAAGAGCGTGTGCTGCCCTTCGGCGTTCATTGTGTCAATTTCGAACAGGTCTTCTACCCGGGCACAGGCATGACGTCGCTGTTCAAGTCGCACGTGATCGTGGATGATCCCGGTAATCCCGAGCGGATTGAATGGGATGTTATTCTCAATCACCCGCTGGTCTACAAGGGCTACAAAATCAGTCAGGCATCATGGATTGACTTGCCCGATGGACGGCAAGCCACAGTGCTCGGAGTATCCTATGACCCGGGTATCCCCTACCTGTACATCGGTGGCAGTTTGCTCGTGCTGTCCATGGTCGGGATTATCTTTTTGAAGCCGTGGCTGAAACGACGATTTCCCCCGAAGCAGCGCTTGACGCAGCGGGAATTGCTCGAGAATACTGAAATGACTGAGGAATTGATGGCTGAATCTCCCAACCTTAAAGAGGGAGCCAACGTATGAAGAAGGCCCTGATCCTGCTCGTCGCCTTGCTGGCGGTCTTGACTTTGGCACAGGCGGAAGAGAAATTCGACTGGAACCTCGCCGGCAAGATTGTCGTGCAGGACGGCGGACGTCTGAAACCGCTCGACACTTTTGCACGCGAACTTGTCACTGATGTCATTGGCAAAGACCGTTACGAAGGACAGCATCCCGTAGAAACCTACTTCCGGTGGATGGCGGAAGGAAGCCGCTGGTCACAGATGCCGTTGCTGTATTTGCCCAAAGGAGATTTGAGGCAGGAGCTTGGATTACAGGATCAGCCCGGCAGCCGCTTCTCGATCGCCGAGTTGCACGGCAAGCCGCGTTTGATGCAGATTGTCATGGAGGCTCAACAGGCGCAAAAAGCAGGCGAGAAGCTGACCTTCACCCAGTCGAAGGCCAACGAAGTCCTGCATAAACTGAACGTGCTCGCGTCCGTGTTCAGCCATGACCTGCCGCTGTTCGTCCCGCCGCTCTCGGGCGACGCGAAGACGGTGACTTGGATGACGATGCCTCAAATGCTGGCGTTGGTCGATCACGACTCCGTGCACGGACGTGCTACCAACGATGTGTATTCGACGCTCGGATTGGCGTTCGCCGGAATGTATCACTCCGTGTCGGATAATCGACCGGATATGTTTAACAGCTCGGCGGAGATGTTCGTCACTATGCAGAGTTCGTTGCTTGAAGGGCAGCCTGAAATTTCATCGACGCTGCGCTGGGAGATTTTCTATAACCGTCTGCAGCCGTTCTTCTGGGCGCGTCTGCTCTTGCTGCTGGGTGCTGCTCTGTTTGCGTTCAGCTATAGAGAACGTTTCGCGAAATGGCGTGGCAGCGGTGCCTATGCGATGTTCGGGGGCCTGCTGCTGTATTCTGCAGGGATGTTCTTGCGCTGGCAGATCGGCGGGCGTGCACCGTGGTCGAATATGTACGAATCACTGCTGGCAATCGGTTGGGCAGTTGTTATTGTCTCCTTGATCTACGAATTAGTGAAGCGTGACCGGATTTTCGGTTTGTCAGGTTCGTTGATGGGCGGTATCGTGTTGTGGCTCGCGCACTACGCCAATCTGGATCGCGGAATCAATCCGCTGGTGCCCGCGCTCCAGAGCTACTGGCTGATTTACCACGTGATTATCGTGCTCGCAAGCTACGGTTGTTTTGCGATTGCGATGGTGATCGGGCACATCCTGTTGATTGGCGCGACGAAAACCAAAGGGAATATCACACCGCCGCTCGCGCGCATGGCAGGGGCAAATCTGCACGTTATACAAGTCGGATCGGTGTTGCTCATTTTCGGGATTCTGCTGGGCGCAGTTTGGGCGGATTCGAGCTGGGGCCGCTTCTGGGGTTGGGATCCGAAGGAAACTTGGGCGCTGATTACGTGGTTCGTTTATATTGCATTCCTGCACGGCCGCAGCGCAGGATGGTTAAACTGGAAGGGTTTAGCGTTTGTTTCCGTTGCCGCTTTCCCTGTAGTCGTCATGACATATTACGGCGTGAACTTCTATCTTTCCGGACTGCACAGCTACGGCGCGGGATCGTCCCCGGGTATCCCTTGGGAAGCTTTCGCCTATTTGTTCATAGAGGCTGGATTCCTCGGATGGGTTGCCATGAAGCTCAAAGGAAAGTGGGGCAACATGACTCCCAAGCGACCTTCGAGTGACACGGCGACCGCTCCTCGAGCTATGCATGAACCTGCTGGAGCTAACCCTTGAGCACAATTTCGATGGAAGACTATCCTTTGCTTGCGCGTGTGGATTCTCCAGAGGATCTGCGTAAGCTCAGCCTCGATGAATTGGAACTTGCCTGCGCAGAATTGCGCCGCTATTTGTGGGACACCATCAACGCGGTTGGCGGACACCTCGCCGCGTCACTCGGTGTCGTAGAATTAACGGCCGCACTGCACTATGTCTACAATACGCCTGAAGATCGTATTGTTTGGGACGTCGGGCATCAGGGATATATTCATAAGATTCTGACCGGCCGCCGCGACAAGCTGCCCACCATTCGCAGTCTGGGAGGAATATCCGGTTTCCTGAAACGGAATGAAAGCGAGTACGACACGTTCGGCGCGGGTCACGCCTCCACCTCTCTTTCCGCCGCATACGGAATGGCGGTTGCCCGTGACATGAAAGGTGAAGGCCACAGCGTCGTTTCGGTTATCGGCGATGGCGGCATGACGGGAGGGCTTGCGTTCGAGGCCTTGAACAATGCAGGTCACTCGGGCAGGGATTTCACGATTATCCTGAACGACAACCGGATGTCCATTTCTCCGAATGTCGGCGCTGTTCCGAAGTTTCTGGCTAAGATGGAGACGAATCCCCTGCTCGCCCGCATTAAAGATGAGATGTGGGACCTGATGGGCAAGTCGCCGGTTGGAGCAAAGACGATGCGGGATTTTGCAGGTCGTTTCGAGGCATCGCTCAAAGGACTTGTGTCGCCCGGTATGTTGTTTGAAGAGTTCGGTTTTCAATACTTCGGGCCGTTTGACGGACACAACGTGCGCGAGGCCGTAGAGATCCTGAGAAACATCAAGGCGTCGCATAAACATCCTGTGATCGTGCATTTTCTGACGCGCAAGGGGAAAGGTTACGACGTTGCAGAGGCGGATTCTGTGACATGGCACGCCGTGAAAACTCCCGCGAAAGTCGAGCCAAAGCCTGAGGCGAACGCCGAGCCGGAAAAGGAAGCCTACATGAACATCTTTGGCAAGGCGGTGATTCAGGAAGCGAAGCGCGACTCACGCGTCTGCGTGATCACGGCCGCGATGAAAGAAGGCACCGGACTCGTTGAATTTGCGCAAGAGTGCCCTCAGCAGTTCTTTGACGTAGGAATCGCCGAAGGACATGCAGTGACATTCGCGGCTGGTTTAGCTGCCGAAGGGATGCGGCCGATCGCGGCAATCTACTCGACGTTTCTGCAGCGCGCCTACGACCATGTATTGCACGACTGCGGAATCCAACATCTGCCCGTGCTGTTGTGCATGGATCGCGGCGGATTAGTCGGTGAGGACGGCCCCACGCATCACGGCTGTTATGATCTTGGTTACCTCTCCACGATTCCGGGTATTGTTGTGTGCGCACCGCGTGACGGGCAGGAATTGCGCAACCTTATTCACACCGGACTGCATTGGCATGACGGCCCGTTCGCAGTTCGCTACCCGCGCGACAAAGCGCCGGACCATGTGCGCTGGGATGAACCGCCTGCGCTCCTGAAAGTCGGAAGCTGGGAAGTTCTGCGTGAAGGCAAGAAGGTCGCCGTCCTGGCGGTCGGCACGATGGTTGAGGCTGCACGCAAAGTGATTCTTGCAGAAGAATACAACGTAACTCTCGTGAATTGCCGGTTCGTCAAACCGATGGATGATATGCTGCTTGAACAGCTGCTGGACTCCCATGATGCCGTGTTGACCATTGAAGAAGGCACGGCCTTCGGCGGATTCGGGTCACAAGTGGCGATGTATCTCAAGTCCAATGGACACGAGCATCTCTTCCACGCACTGCACTTGCCGGACAGCTACATTGAACATGGATCGCGCACTCAGATTCTCGAAGTAGCCGGACTGTCGCCGCGGCATATATCAGAGGCCATCAACGGTCTCCTGCGCGCCGAACGGCCGACCAAGCAGGGAAGCGCCCCAAAAGACCTGATTACAAGCGGCCCTTCCCGTGGAGACGTGGAATGAGCATGAAAGTCTTAGTGGACCCGCGCGCGGGTTTCTGCGGCGGCGTCCGCCGCGTAGTGAAGATGGCCGAAAAGGTCATGAGTGACACGGGATTGCCGCTCGTATCGCTGGGTGACATCATTCACAATGAAGTTGAAATTTCGCGCCTTGAAAAGAGCGGATTATCTTCGATTGATCACAGCGGCATGGCCGCACAGAGTGGCCCGAAACAAGTGTTGATTCGTGCGCACGGCGAACCGCCGGAAACTTATGCAAAAGCTAAGGAGCTTGGCGTTGAACTGATTGACGGAACCTGTCCGGTTGTGACGCGTTCTCAAAATATCGCGCGCAAACATTACGAAGCCGGGTCTCAGGTCGTCATCATCGGCAAACCGTACCATCCCGAAACTATCGGCATCAAAGGTCACTGTGACAACGAAGCGTTTGTTGTCTATGAACGCGAAGATGTCAGGCAACTCGATCCCGAGAAGAAGGTCTTCATCCTTGCGCAGACCACAGTCGCAAAGGAGTGGTTCGAAGAACGCATCGCGTGGATCAAGGAGTATGCTCGTGACGTTGAAGTGCAGGTTGAGAATACGCTCTGCCGCTTTGTCGTTGGCCGCGACCGCGACCTCGAGCAATTTGCCACTCAAGTGGACGTTATCCTGATGGTCGGCGGGACGAAGAGTTCCAACACCAAGGCGCTCTATGGCGTCTGCAAACGCATGAATGATCGTGCTCATCTTATCGTGGATGAGCATGACATTGACTTCTCGTGGTTCCGTGACGGCGATACCATCGGCGTGACGGGTTCGGCTTCCACTCCTCACTGGCTCTTGGAAAAAGTCCGTGATCTCATCGGTGAGCGCACTGGTGCCGACGTTTTGCGGGATACGACCCAATGGCAGGCGCAGCAGCAGGAGCAGGAGCTTGAAGAAATGGAAAAAGACGACTGCGAGTGTGACTGAGAAGGTGTTTGATTTGCAGCGACCTTAGGTGCTGCTCGAGAGATACACATGCAAGCATTACCTATTTTAACCGATACCGAACCTAATTCGCCGCGCAAGCCCGATTGGCTCAAGATCCGTCTCGGGCACACGAAGAAGTTTCACGGTGTCCGAGAGCTGATTCACGGATCCAAGCTCTTCACGGTATGCGAAGAGGCCGCATGTCCGAACATGGCCGAGTGCTGGTCGCGCGGCACCGCAACGATTATGATCATGGGTGATACCTGCACCCGCTCGTGCGGATTCTGCAACGTCAAGACCGGCAAACCGCTTCCGCTTGACCCTGAAGAGCCGCGACGTGTGGCCGATGCCCTTAAGGAGTTCAGTCTGAAATACATCGTGATAACTTCCGTGGATCGCGATGAGCTTCCTGACTGCGGCGCGGGCCACTTTGCTGAGACAATTCGCATCTGCAAGGAGATTTCGCCTGAGACACGTCTCGAAGTGCTTGTCCCAGATTTCAAGGGCAAACCCGAGTGCGTGAAGCTTGTATGTGACGCGGGTCCGGCCGTCTATGCGCACAACATGGAGACGGTTTTCCGGCTGCACGCGCAAGTTCGTCCGCAGGCGAAATACTGGCGGAGCCTCGATACGCTCGCACGTGCCAAACAGCACGGCATGGTCGTGAAATCGGGCATCATGGTGGGTCTGGGCGAAACCCCGAAAGAGGTCAAGGAAGTCATGCGCGATCTGGTGGATGCAGGTTGTGATCTCTTGACGATCGGGCAGTATATGCAGCCCTCCCGCAGGCATTTGCCTGTCATTGAGTACATCCACCCCGACCTGTTCCGAGAATACAAAGAACTCGGGCAGTCATTTGGTCTGAAGCATGTCGAGTCAGGTCCGCTGGTTCGCAGCTCCTACAAAGCGGAAACACAGGAAGATCTGATGCGGAACGGAGCACTCGCCAGAGCATAACCCTGTCGGCGAAAGCCGGATGATTGGTTTCTAAGATTTCTCAATTTTTCATTTTCAGTTTTCGGAGACTCGTAGCATGATTACACTGACGGGAACGGCCCATACGAAAGTCAAGGCCATTATGGAGCAGGAACAGAAGAGCGATTGGAATCTGCGCATGGGTGTGCGCGGCGGCGGGTGCAGCGGCATGAACTACGTGCTCGGCTTCGACAACCAGCTGTCCGAGGATGATCAGGTCTTTGAGCAGGACGGCATTAAGCTGGTGTGCGACATGAAGAGCTATCTCTATTTGAACGGCACGGAGATTGATTATGAAGACGGCTTGAACGGCTCCGGTTTCGTGTTCAAAAATCCCAATGCCAAGCGCTCCTGCGGGTGCGGACAGTCGTTTAGTTCCTAACTAGCCGCTCGCTCTAAGCGAGAGGAATTCAGAACTACGGGCCGAAATCCGGCCCGTTTTCCATTGGTGAGAACCCATGCCAGACAAGACATTTCACGAAATACCCGTTACAAAAGAGTCCCTCTGGTTTCTCGAAAGGTACCTGAATGTGTTCGATTTTCTGGAACTTTTTCCGCCGGAAGCGGTCTCTAAGGCAGACGGCTCGCACGGGCAACTGGTCATTATCCATACTGACCTTGGGTTTTCCATCGAATCCGACATCGACCACTCTAAAATGCAGCTTCGTAACCGATCTAAACTGCATGGCTGGACAAGATTTACGATGGAGCACGGCCTGCAGATTGGAGATGTTTTACGGATTGAGCGGCTGTCGCATCGCGAGTTTTCACTTAGACTAATTCGTTCAAATCAGGTGTAACTATTGGAATTAATTAGATTTCCACTTGAGGACTTGCTCGGAGACGGGATTATTCGCGAAAGCGAATACCGTCAGAAGTTGAATAACATGGACTTAACCCCCTACCGCGACAAGCCCGTGATGGTTCCGTGGATCCACAAGCAGGAGATACCTATCTGGGTCTATCTAATGGCCGTTGCAAAGCTATCCGCAGTCGCGGCAGTCCTGTCTTTTGGCGAACCGTGCAGCCCGATTGTCCTCGCGCAAAACAGGCGCGCCGAGCCACCAGAATACGATTTTTCTTGACAATTGGGCCAGTTTTTCATATCTTTGTAATTTATGGAATAGGCTATAATATAATGCGAACTTGGTGGGGGAATTAGTTTCAGGATGAACAAAGAGTTGCACTATGGGAACTGGTAGCGAAAGTATTTGGCAGCTACTCATCGTAGCGTCGCCATTTGCGAAGTTCGTCCTGCTGATTTTGGGCGTAATGTCCCTGCTGTCATGGACGGTCATTCTCGACAAGGCTATTCTGTGGCTGCGCGTGCGCAAGGATTCGAAAGGTCTGGAAGGCGTAAGCTGGAAGAACTTTGACCCGCGCAATATGTACGGCGAAGCCCGTCGTTATTCGGCAGCCTTCCCTGCTCGTGCTTATATGTATGCGCATCGTGAACTCTTCGAGCGCGGTGTTCCCGATGATTTGGATGGCGAGCTCGTTGCGCGCGAGTATGCCCGCGCGGCGGCTCATCACTTGAACCGTGCCGAGAAGTATCTGCCGTTTCTGGCTACTTGTTCTGCGGCAGGTCCGTTCTTGGGGCTGTTGGGAACGGTGTGGGGAATCATTTCAGCCTTTCAGCGTATCGGAATTTGGGGAAACGCGAGCATTGCTGTCGTTGCACCGGGCATTGCGGAAGCGCTGGTTGCCACGGCACTTGGCTTGTTCGTCGCGATTCCTGCTCTTGTGGCTTACAATTTCTTCTCGAATTGGCTGCGCAAGGAAGCGGAAAAGGCAGAAGCGTTCGGCGATGACTTGGCCTTCGCAGTGGATCGCCAACTGGTTCGCCGCAGTGCGGTGACCGGCCGCGTAGGAGTAGCATAAGCCATGGCTGGCGCAGGGGGACTTCCCGTTGAGGAGCGTGCAGGATCGAGTCGGCGAAAGAAGCTGACCAAGATCAACTATCGGCCTGTTGCGGATATCAATATCACCGCACTTGTAGACGTCACGCTCGTGCTGCTGATTATCTTCATGGTGGCAGCACCCATGCTCAAGAACTCCGTTGATGTTGCCGTGCCGCAGGCCTCGACCGCCGAGTCCAAGAGCGAAGAGGGGATTACGATTACGGTCAAGAAAGACGGCTCGATCATGATCGACCAGAGCAAGGTGGATGAATCGAGCTTCGATCTGGCCTTTGAACAAACTTACGGCTCCTCTAAGGAACCTGTGTTCCTGCAGGCAGATGCCGAAGTGCCGTATCAGAAGGTCCTGTATGTGATTGACGTGCTGCGGCAAGTAGGTGTAACGGATCTCGGTCTGATCGCCGATCCGCTGCAGTCGCGCACAGGCCGCAGAGGATAACTCCTCATGCGCAAGTCATTCCTTGGTTCGCTGCTGCTGCACGCGCTGTTCATTGTCGTCTTGATTGTAGCAGGCTATGCAAAGACTGAGGAGAAGCGGCCTTTGCCGGAAGTGACTAAGGTTAAACTGATACGGCCTATGCAGCCGCCTGTGCAGCAGATTACGACGACTCCGCGGGAGTTCAAGGTGCCCGAGACCGTGCCCCCGCTCGTGCAGCCGCAGAAAAAACCGCCCAAGCCCAAAGAGGTTGTTCAGGAAAAGAAGCCTGACCTCCCCAAGGAAAAGAGACCGCGTTCAACTGAACCGGTACCCAAGGAGCTGAAAGGCGAAGCCGGAACGATGCGCTTGCAGCAGTCAGGCTTCGAGTACGATTTCTATCTGGCGTTGATACAGTCCAAGATAGAACGCAATTTCCGCCCTCCTCCGGGCGTACGCGGACAGGCAATGTCGACGGTTGGGTTTGTGATTTTGCGTGACGGCACCGTTTCATCCATCGCGATGGTGCAATCTTCCAATAACCTTTTAATCGATCAGGCGGCGGAACGCGCCGTACGTGCGGCGGGAAAGTTTCCTCCGCTTCCACCTCAATATGAGCAGGGGCAACTGGGAATACACTTTGAGTTTGTCGTCAATCCGGGTTCGAATTCTTAGCTCGCTTCTGCTGTTGCTGGCATCTGCCGGCTTAGCTCTTTCACAGGTTACTCTACGAACTGAAACTGCTTCAGTCGGCAGACTTGACTTGGTCGTCTATCCCTTCACCGCGACCGGCGATGCTGCCTTCATTGGTGAGCTGCCGCGTCAGCTTTCTGATTTGGTACGAGGTGACTTAGCCTACTCGGGATATTTCAATATTCTGAATCCCGAGGATCTGCCGCCCGACACAACAGTTCAGTACCGCCGCGTCGGCAATGCTGTGGATTCGCTGGTGACATTCACCGGTTCGAGCGCACCCCGCGTACGGGGAACGGTATCGCTTGGGTGGGACAAAGCCACGGCCTCCATCGCAATCTTCCAGCCGCCGTTGCGAGACCCGATTCACATCTCGGATTTCACATTCGAAACTGACAAGGCACGTGATGCTGCCCACGAAATCGCGGCGTGGATTACTCAGATGCTGACCGGGGAACTTGGCGCATTCACTTCGCGTATCGTGTTTGTAGTCAAGACGGGACCCAATAAAGATCTGTGGATCATGGATTGGGACGGAGCAAACGCACGCAGCCTGACGCGCGATCAGACGCTGAACATGTCTCCAACGTGGGCGCCTGACGGCAAAACGATTTACTTCACGTCGTTCCGTAACGGCGATGCAGATATCTACAGCTACGATGTTTCGAGTGGACGTGCGCGGCCTTTCGTGCAGACCCCTCGGACGGATAGTGCACCGTCGGTATCTGCGGATGGAAACTGGGTGGCATACGCTTCCAGTGTGTCGGGTAACTTTGAAATCTATCGCGTCCGACCGGACGGCACGGGCAGAGTACAGTTGACGTTTAGCGGGCGTGATGACACGTCTCCCTCGTGGTCGCAGACCGGACGACAAATCGTCTTCACTTCTGACCGCGGCGGAAGTCCACAGATTTACGTCATGGACTTTGACGGAGTTGACGTGCGCCGTTTGACATTCGGAGGCGTTTACAATGAGACCGCCCGCTGGTCTCCGCGCGGAGATTTGATTGTGTATTGCAGCCGCGAAAGCGATGCGTACCCAAAGTTTCAGATCTTTACGATGCAGCCGGTCGGCGGTCGGGAGCGTCGTTTGACAGAAGGCGGCAATAAGTTTGATCCTTCCTGGTCACCTGACGGAATGAAGATCGTCTACACTGATTCAAAAGACGGGCGCACGGCCATCTGGACGTGCAACTGGGACGGCAGCAACCCGCGCCAGCTTACGTTTGGACTTGAAGCGTCGCAGCCTCAGTGGGGACCAATTGTTCCCCTCACTTCACGATAAATACGATTCTTTACATTATCCCGCACATTAGGAGAGAAAATGAAAACACAGAGACTCGGTTTTACCGCCCTTCTGTTAATGCTGACACTGGCTCTCGTCATTGCGCCAGGCTGCAAGAAAAAGATGCCGAAGGAGACTCCTCCGCCCGCTAAAGAAGTCATCGAACCTGTTCAGACGGAGATGCCGGAGGAAACGGGTGATTCGCGCAGCGAGATGGAACGTGATCTCGCGCTCATTCGGATCCTTTACTTTGACTACGACAAGTCGGATATTCGCGCTGACGGTCGTGAAGTGATTCGTAACAATGCCGATATCTTCCGGAAGTGGGAGAGCTGGCAGATTACTGTGGAAGGCCATTGCGATGAGCGCGGCACAAACGAATACAACCTCGCATTAGGCGAGCGTCGTGCCCGTTCTGCGCAGCGTGCGCTGGAAGCAGAAGGAATCTCCGGTTCACGGATTCGTACAATCAGCTATGGAGAAGAGCGTCCACTTGATCCGGGTCACACCGAGACTTCGTGGTCACGCAATCGCCGCGCTGAATTCCGCGTTGACACTGGTAACTAATACAACAGAAATTCATGTTACGCTACTTCCTCCCCGGCGCACTCTTGCTCGCGGTCTTGTCCGGATGTGCCACGCGCAAAGAGATCGTCGGCTTTCAGGAGGATAGCCGCTATCTTCGGCAACGCACGGATTCCATCACGGTGTCCCAGCGTTCGATGCAGGCGCAAATAGAGAGACTGTCCGAAGACCTGCGCAAACTGCAGTCGAATTCGGAGTACGGCTCATCCGAAATGCAGGAGCGCGTCAGCACATTGGCGGCTCGACTTGACGAGATTTTGAATCGTCTCGATCGGTCGCTTGCTCCGCTTGAAGAATTCCTGCGAAATCAGGTCGGCGCTCAAGGCCCGGGACCTGCGCCTGCGATGGGCGTGGATGTTTATGATGCTGCCATGCAGGACTTAAGTTTGGGAAACTATGACTTGGCTGAAGTCGGTTTCCTGACGTTCCTTCAGCAGAATTCGAAATCCGAGCTTGCCGATGACGCACGGTACGGACTTGCGGAAAGTTTCTATGCACGCAAGAAGTACGAAGAGGCTGCTGCGGAATACGCAAGAGTTATTGATATGGATCCGATGGGCTGGAAGGCTCCGGCAGCCATGCTCAAACTCGGGCTTTCCTACAGGCAACTTGGCCGCACGCGCGAAGCCCGCACGGTGTGGCAACAGCTGATGCGTGATTTCCCAAAGAGCGAGGAAGCAAAGGTAGCCGAACAGCGAATGAATGAAGCTGGCTGGTAGGATTCCAAAACTAAGGTAGAAGATCGCCCCGTCTGCATCAACTGACGGGGCGATTATTTTCAAATCCATAATGCAATCCGAAGAGTCAAAGACAACAGATCGAGTGACGCGCAGGCGATTCATTTCAGTTGCCTTGCTCCTGCTGATAGGTGTTTCTATCTTCGTCATATCTTCGTTGCTTCTGGGCGTCATCGGCGGCTTTATCCTGTGGGCCATGTCGCGCTGGATATTCGAGTGGTTTGAACGAAAGCTGCGCGGTAGACGAACGCTCGCCGCATCGCTGTCCGTTTTGTCGTTGTTTCTCCTGGTCGTTGCACCGGTGGCCGGAGTTCTTTCACTCATGGTGAATGACGCGGTTTCACTCGCTGAGCGAGGCTATAGTTTTTTTCAGCAACTTGAGCCGCAACTTGATGCTCTGATTACCCGCTTGACCGGCCAACAAGCGCCAGTCTTCTGGGGCTATGAACTTGACATCGAGCTGGTCGTCAGCAAACTTCAGGAATTGGCCGGCACGGCAACGTCCTACATGGTTGTCGCAATGCAGAAGACCGCCGGCGGAATCGCTAGTGCAGTCCTGCAGGTGCTTGTGATGCTCTATACGCTGTTCTTCTGCTATCTCGATGGTGCGAAGTTCGTGGACTGGATCAAGAGATTGTTACCACTGACATCGGATGAATCCGAACAGCTTCTACAGAATTTCTTTAGGACAGCAATCACATCGCTTAAGGCATTTGGAGTAATTGGAGTGGTTCAAGGAGTCCTCGGAGGCCTGGCATTCTGGGCTTGCGGTATTCCGTCGCCGTTCTTTTGGGGCGTGATTTTAGTATTCACCACGATTATTCCGGTCGTCGGGGCACAGATTGTCTTGTTTCCCGCGGGCATTTTGCTCATCCTTACTGGCAAGACGGTGCCGGGAATCGCTTTGCTTCTCTGGAGCTGGATAGTCATCGCGAACATCGATAACCTCCTCCGGCCCTACCTCGTTGGCAAGGCGGCGCAGCTGCACGAACTGGTTGTCTTCCTCATGACAATTGGTGGAATTGCAGTTTTCGGTTTCTGGGGATTTCTAATCGGACCTGTGATTGCGGCATTGCTGAAAGCTGTCGCAGAGTTCTATTGGGAAACGGTAGCAAGTTGATTCCTTGAGACCAATGCACACATGAAAAACGCCCGGCTTGACCGGGCGTTTGCGTATTTCGAGCTGAATCGTTATCTCGTGAATCTCTCGGGTGGAATCGACCCTCCGGAAACGATTAGCTTGAATGCTTCATCTGTCGTCATATCAAGCTTGATCACTTCGCTTTCCGGGACGAGCAGCAAGTAACCAGAAGTTGGGTTGGGTGTAGTGGGCAGAAAGACATGGACCATCTTTCCCTTCTGTTCAAGCATTGTACTTTCGCCTGTCACGAAGGCAATCGCCCACGACGTATCATTTGGAAACTTAGTTGCAACCACTCCACGAAAGCCCGTCTTGTCGCCGAAGAACGCTTCAAGCAGTTTTCGCACCGCATTATAGACGTCACTGACCACAGGAATGCGGCTCAATATCCGGTCAATCATATTAAAGAGCCGCCGGCCCAGCACGCGCTGCACAATCGATCCAATTAGGGCGATCAGTATGACCGTAAGGACAAAGGCAACAACGTCCGTCAGCAGCTCAATAGACTTGGGAAGTGCTTCAAGCTCCAGGATTTCAAGGGCAGTATAGCGAATGTAGGGTGACAGAACGCCTCCCAACAGCCGAACGATGACCAAGACAATGTAACCGGTGAGCCAGATTGGCGCGAGCATCAAAAGTCCCGTCGCAAACGCGCGGCGGAACTTCTTGAACCGCGACTCTGGCAGCGTGAATTGTTTCGCTTCGTGCATGTAAAGGAAGCGCCCGGTGTCGCCGGGCGCTCACAGTTTATTCATTGGTCGAGTCTGTCGGCAACGGAACTATCTTCCAGAGATACTCATTTTGCGCTACCAGTCCGTAACGTCGAGCGGCAAGCTCAAGCGCTGCGCGATCCCCCCTGCGAACAGCCTCGAGGTAGCTGCTCAACTCCTGCTTTTGCAACTCCAATCGAGCAATTTCCAGCTTCTGCTCTGCGAATGTGGCTCGTAGCCTGTTGTGATCGCGCAGGCCGCCTTCACCATAGTAGAACCACACCGCATACACGATCACTCCTGCGCCGAGCAGAGAGAGTAACGTAATTCGGGTAATGCGGCTCCAATCTGCCATATTTCACTTCCACATCGCGCCAAAGTAGATGGCGTCATCACCGAGATCATCTTCGATGCGCAACAACTGGTTATATTTTGCAATACGATCGGTGCGAGAGGCACTGCCGGTCTTAATCATGCCGCAACCGCACGCTACGGTAAGATCTGCGATTGACGTATCTTCTGTTTCACCCGAACGGTGAGAGACAATCTGAGTGTAAGCATGTCGTCTCGCCAAGTCGATCGTGTCCAGCGTCTCAGTGACTGTGCCGACCTGATTCAACTTAATCAGAATAGAGTTTGCCACGTTCTGTACAATCCCCTTGTGCAGAAGTTCCACTTGTGTCACAAATATGTCATCCCCGACGATCTGCACCTGCTTGCCCAGCGACTTCGTCATATGCTTCCAGCCATCCCAATCACTCTCTCCTAATCCATCTTCGATCGAGACGATGGGATAGTCACGCACAAGCTGTGCATAATAATCAGTCATCTCAGAAGCACTCAGCACCTTTCCTTCGCAAGACAACGAGTACTTACCTGTACTGTGATCATGAAACGCCGACGCTGCGCTGTCGAGGGCAATCGCAATGTGGTCTCCGGGCTTGTATCCCGCCGATTCAATCGCTGCGAGAATGGCATCAAGTGCTTCGCGGTGTGATTTCAGATTTGGCGCAAATCCGCCTTCGTCTCCCACGTTGGTTGAGTGTCCCTTCTTCTTGAGTACCTTCTTAAGATGATGAAAGGTCTCAACGCCTGCACGCAGTGCGTCACTGAATGTCTCGAAACCACGCGGGACGATCATGAACTCTTGGAAATCAAGCGGGTTGTCCGCATGTGCGCCGCCGTTAATCACGTTCATGAACGGTACCGGTAAAATCCTTGCACTCACCCCACCCAAATACTTGTAGAGCGGCAAGTTCACGGAGTCCGCAGCAGCACGGGCGACCGCAAGGCTCACCCCAAGGATTGCATTTGCGCCCAACTTGCTCTTATTCTGCGTCCCGTCCAAGTCGAGCAGGACATTGTCAACTTCCTGCTGATATACAGCGTCGAGACCGATCATCTCTTCGGCAATCTTTTCGTTCACGTTCGAGACTGCATCGAGCACACCTTTGCCAAGGTAGCGGTTCTCGTCACCGTCACGCAATTCAAGTGCTTCGCGCTCCCCGGTCGATGCGCCGGACGGAACTATCGCATTCCCGAAGGCTCCGTCTTCCAGAATAACTTCGACTTCAATAGTCGGATTGCCGCGGGAATCAAGAACTTCGCGGGCGTAGATACTTGTGATTTCTGACATAGTCTAAAGTCTTGAGTTTCAGGTTTACAGAATATACGAAGGGATTTAGGAATGTGCAAGGCTTGGGCGACATCCAGCCGGTGCAGCAGCGAGCATTCCTATGCGTTCGGGTCGTCTAACTCTTCTGCTGGTTCGCCACCGCTTTGTTCCCCGAGAACCGACTCGTAAATAGCCAGTGCGCGTGAAAAGAATTCAGCTGGAACTTGAACTCGCCAAGCTTTGCCAAGGGTCTCGGTTCCAGTGATTACCCCCAAGCCTCCGGCAGCCAAGTCAGTCTTTACAAGGTTCGGTATCCCTTCGTTGTCAAGCACTTCGGTCACCATCGCCACCCAGACTCCTCCCTCGAACGGCGGAAGTGACTTCCAGTCGGAATAGGATTTGACTTCTTCGCTCATACGTTCACTCCGGTTGATCATCGCCTTCTGGCGCACGGAAATAAAAGAATCGCTCCATCAGTCGCTGATAGTCTGAAAAGTCCTGCGACTCCGGCGTGCGCGCGCGAACCTGTTCAAACGCACTCATCCTGCTGTCCAGTTCATCAAGGTAGTGCAGGGCGAGCGCTTCGAGCGTCATCGGTTTGATCGGCGATCCCTTTAACGGATCTCCTTGATGTGATAAAACGATGTGCAGAAGCTGCTTCCGCATCTCAGCGGACAAATCGGGACAGTATTCCCTGATCGCCTTGTCAATCAGCAGCGCACCTTGTGTGATATGACCGAGGAGGCGGCCCTCGCTGGTGTAGTCAATCGCGGGTTCAAGTGTGAATTCAGCAACTTTGCCCAAATCGTGCAGCAAAGTACCGGCCAACAACAGATCACGATGGAGTTGCGGATAGTGAGCGGCAACCAAATCTGCAAGTGCGGTCATCGACAACGTGTGCTCCGCGAGGCCTCCTACCGCCGCATGATGCCAAGCTTTCCCGCCAGGAGCTTCAAGAAACTGTTTGCGAAGAGTCTGATCGCCGAATATAGAATCAAGCAGAGCGCGCAAGTGCGGATGCTCGATCGTATTAATCAAGTGCGAAAGTTGCTCATCAGCCTGCGCAGACGTGAGTGAAGAGTGGGGAAGGAAACTGCGTCTGTCGGGGACTTCCTGTGCCGTGGCTTTTCTCAGAGTATGCAGGACCAGCCCGGGAATGTTCTGATAACGATCCACCCTGCCATCCACAAACACAGGATCTCCGGCCCTCAACGTTTCGAGCGCTGCCTCGAAGTTCTCCCACATCTTGCCGTCAAGTTTGCCGGAGTGGTCCTGCAATTCGACGATCAGAAAAGGCTCCCCGCTCTTCTTGGGCCGCGTCTCAATCTTCGTCAGGAGGTAGAATCCCTGAACCTGATCATTAGGCGGCAATTCCCGTACGCCACGCAGCGGCATGGTGGTTGCGAGCGAAACTGTCATAGGCTAATCACATTCCGCGAGTCGCTTGTCAAAGAGATCAAAATCCTCTTGCGGTCGACCTGCTTCCTGCCCAAGCATTCGCACCAAGATCAGCTCATACTTTGCCATGCCGCGCTTATTGGAAGCTTCCAGCGGCTCTTCGATTTGCCCTGCCCACCTAAGGTAGATGTCCGCCAGGGCATAATGAGCCCAGCCGGAACGAAACTCTCTGGTGTCTCCGGTCATATTCTCCCACTCTGTCCAGTCTGCAAGAGCCGTCTGAGCCTTTTCGGCCGCTTCTTCAAAGTTTCCTACTTCGGCAAGCGTACTCGCGAGATTATTGTTGCTGGTGGCCATTGCGCGCGTTCGAGCCACGGGATCCTTAATCTGCGATGCCACGGCGAGACTCTGACGTAACACGCGCTCGGACTCACTCCATCTTTGCAGATGCCAGCAGTCAACATCAATGCTGATCAGACAATCGTGTTCTTCCTCGGCAGATCCGTAGAGCTGAGCCAACTCAAGTGCTTCATAGTGCACGTCGAGCGACTTCTCGTAGTTCTTCAACTTGCGTTGCACCAGCCCAAGTTTGCGCTCAACTCGTGAAAGCAATCGCTTTGCCGTGTTATCTTCGGAAAGCGGCGCTAAATGCGTTCTGGCTTTCTGCAGTGCTTCATCGGCGTCGCCGAAGCGCTCAAGTCCGATGAAAGCAAGTCCGGACAGGTAATCATGCCACGCATGATCCAACGGTGTCAGTCGATCCACGCGCAACAAAACGAGCGCTTCATCGAAGCGCCCGCTGTCAATTGCCGCTTGAGCTTTCTGTGCCCAGGGATGTCCGGTCAGGATTCCTTCGGGCCGCGCCCATGCCATTGTGGTGAGCAATAGTATCAATCCCCAGTGTTTCATGCGGGAAGGTGCTGCAAGTTACATGCGGTAGCTGATGGTCATCAGCAGCTGCGAAGAGCGGATATCTTCCTTCAATCCTTCGGTCACTTGCTCCGTATAACCGACCGTCCGCCAAGTGGCATCGAGCATGACAGAGCGGTCAATCAAGACGCCAATCCCGAGCGAGAGGATTCCTTTGTCCGCATCGTCTCCTGCACTCTTGAAATTTGAGGGATCAAGACTGTATCCCGCGCGTCCTCGCAACCCGTAGGCCGGAAAGAGATACTCGCCACCGAATGAGAGTCGGGTTGTGCTTTCGTATGTGTCGCGGATCTGGCGATTCGCTTCCGTGCGGCTCACGTTTTGGAATGGCGTGTCGCTGCGAAACTCAAGCGACTGCCAGTCGCGGTGTTCAATGTCCGTTGCCAACATCCAGCGTCCCGGGGCGATGCTTGCGCCGAGGCGCCAAACCCATGGATAGGTCATGCGATAGTCAAAGTATCCCGTGTCGCCGTCGAACTCCCAGTCCTCGTCTAAAGACATCGAGAACGGCGTGGATGCGGCAAGGCCAATACGCACCATTCGACCCGGGCGGAACATGCCGCCAAGATTGAAATTCCAACCACCAAGTTTCGTGTATATTGTCTGCTCTGTATTAACAGTCGAGCCAGCCTCAGAGTAGGTGCCGAGCAGGGAATAATCATTTGCGCCAGTCCAGTAGTTGATACTCGCACCCACCGACAGATTCGGTGATACGTCCACGGCTGACGCGAAAGACCATTGTCCGAGCCTACCGCTTTCCAATTCGTCGAAACTATCCCACGATTGACCTGACTGCCCGCTCGCCACACGTGTGCGGCGGTCAAAATCAGTTATCTGTGAATAGCCGAACGCAAAACTCAATGCGCCCTGATAAACCGGAACCGGAAACACCGCGCCGATGTTGTTCAACCGCATCGCGTCCGTGCTGCCTTCCCGACCCAAACCATAATAGTTGGCGTCATTTGAGAAGCCTGTGCGTAAGATTGTGCCCTGCACCTCGATACGCTTGACCTGTGCCAATCCGGCAGGATTCCACCAAATTGCCGAGTAGTCATCCGCGATGCCGGTGTATGTGCCGCCGAGTCCGAGAGCTCGTGCGCCGGAGCCGAGCTGCTGGCCGCCGGTCAGCAACAGACGCTCAGGGATCTCGTCTTGCGCAAATGCAAACGTTGCAAACAGCAAAGAAGAGAGAATGAGTAATTTTTTCATGTAAGTCTATTGTGAATCCGGCCGAGTCTGAAGACTCGCGCAGGATATCGTTTCGTTCACCGTTTCGGGCCTCCAGACCCGTCGTGGCTGCCTGTTAGCCGGGTTAGCGTCTGCGCTTGCCGTTGCGCTTCTGCGAGTTATCGTCCTGCGGTGCCGGATTTTTTGTCTCCGGTGGTGCAGGCTGAGACGGTGGAGTCGGATTTGGCTGAACATACGCTGGTGGAGATCCACCGCCACTCCCAATCACTGCTGGCGGTACGCCTGCATCATTCGACCGGCGACCCGGCCGCTGAGAAGGCGGCTCGCTCGGTCCACCGCCACCACCGCCGCCGTACCACCACGGATCCCGATGATACCAGTCGTGCCACCACGGACGGCTGTAGTAGTCATAATAGCCGTAGTACGACCAGTGGTAGTTCGGCGAGAAACGATCGAAGTCGAATCCCCAACGTGTATAGCCGCGCGGACGGCCCCAATATGACCAACCGTAATAGTCGTTGTAGGGATTTGGATACACGTCCACGACTTCGGGCTTGGTCAGCGTTGTGTCAATGGCCGTCGAGTCGTAGCGGTTATACAGCGTGTTCGATGAGAACGGCCCCATGTTGTCCATGCCTGGACGGTAGAGTTTCGTGTAGCAGCCCGTGGACAGAATAATGAGTCCAAGAGTCATGCTGAATAGTAAAATGCGGGCTTTCATAACAATCCTCTATCAATCTATCGCGGCACTGCACCGGTAAATTGTACCGTGCCATCCGCTTTTTCGAACTTCAAAAACAAATCGGCATAGCCTAACGCCGGTAGACTCTCGCCGGTTGGAAGCGACGATCGCAGGTGAATGAATGCATCCTCGTGGCGGCGAGTGACAGATTCCACTCGCTCTTCCAGATTCTGTCCAATGTGCGACTCCAAGCCCCAGAAAATGCCAACCACAGAGTAGGTCTCAAAATCGACATATGGCGGGGCATACACGCAACCGCTATTGCACTCGGGATGCTGCGCCCAGAATGCCGACCACTCATGCCAGTTGCGGAAGACCTGCGTGTGCGGGTCCTCCACCTGCAGATGGACTGATGTGGTCATCACTTCATAAGCAACCGGCTCGGCCATGGGATCGCCATCGTTCGCTTGATCGCAGGCAGTGATAAACGCTGCAAGAGTTACGACGATGATGATTCTGACGAACATTAAAGCTCCTCCACAGCTGATTCGGGCACGAACAACCGCTTCTGCGGTCCAATCCTTACTTCTTTTCCATCAGAATTGCCATTACCGCTTTTTGGGCGTGCAGGCGGTTCTCTGCCTGATCAAACACCACGCTGTGCGGGCCGTCCATCACTCCGTCGGTGATTTCCTTGCCTCGTTCGGCAGGCAAACAGTGCAAAACGATGCAATTCTTGTCGGCATGAGACACTAACTGCTCATTGACCTGAAACGGACGCAATTTACGCGCCTTGTCATCCGCTTGATCCTTCTGACCCATCGACGCCCAGACGTCGGTATAGATCACATGCGCGCCGCTGACGGCGCGTACCGGATCATGTTCAATCTTCACGATTGAGTTGCCAAGTCTATTTGTCGCTTCGACAAGCTTCATATCGGGCAAGGTGTCGTCCGCCGTTCCAACCACTAACTCGAAGTTCAGACGCTGAGCAAGCTCAATCAAACTGTTTGTGATATTGTTGCCGTCGCCGACGTACGTAATCTTGAAATCGTCATAACGGCCAAGCTTCTCATAAACGGTCTGAATATCCGCCATAATCTGGCAGGGATGCGAATAATCCGTTAGCCCGTTGATGATGGGGATATCCGCGAATTTCGCAAGCTCCAACACGTCGGCGTGACTGAAGGTGCGGATCATGATGCCACCCAAATAGCGCGACAGGACTTGGGCCGCATCCGAAATAGTTTCACGCTTGCCGAGTTCTATCTCTTTCTCCGTGATGTAAATGGCATTCCCGCCCAGTTCCGCAATTCCCACTTCAAAGGAGATTCTCGTACGAAGACTTGGCTTGTGAAAGATCAATCCCCACGTTTGACCCGAGAGCGGGAGCACGTGCTCATGGCGGTTCCTCCGCTCTTTTAACTCGCACGCAAGCGCTATGGTTTCAATGATTTCGTCACGGTTGAAGTCGGTGACGGCGATGAAGTCACGATGTGGACGCATAAAGAACTAATTTGAATGTAGCTTAAGAGGGAACAGGAGATAACAATCCCCTGACAATTACTTCAAAAACATCAACTTCTGAGTTCCGTGGAAACCCCGATGTGTTTGCATCCGCACGAAATAGATACCCGATGGCAAAAGCTCATGGGAGTTATTCGTGCCATTCCAGCGAAGCTCGTAGTGGCCCGGACCGGGCAGAACCTCCGTTGATGACCAGACAGACTGACCCAGCAAATTGTGAATTGTGAACTGAATTGGTCCAGATGAGGCAGCCTCGTATGCGATGGTGGTGGTTGGGTTGAACGGATTAGGGTATACCTTTGTCAACTTGAACTCTGCCGGGAAGGGCAACGGCTGTTCCGGGGCCGATGTGTCCAATCCGCCGACCACTTCGATATTGTCGAAGTGGACGCCAAGATCGCCCAGTAAAGCATCGGTTCTTAATCTGAAGCGCAGGCTGATTGTGTTGCCAGCCCAATAACTGAGGTCCACAAATGTTCGAGTCCACGGCACCTGCAACTCAGAAAAACCTGCCGCAGTCTGCCAATCTGTACCGTTGTGCGAAACGTCAACGAAGAAGCTGTCCGCAGGAACATCCAGTCTGCCGCGCCGGTCAAACTTCAAATGAAACGCATTCCCGCCCGTGAGGGGAATCGTTCCGTTGAACGTCAGCGTCGCGTCCCAATTGCTGCCGTATTGTGTGCGATACCCTGCTGCGTTCGTGTGTACGACCATCCCATAGTTTAATGAGGTCGTGTCCGCTTCCAGTCTCCACTCGCCGCCCGTGCCACCAGCCGTCCAACCACTCATTCCGCTCTCGAAGTTCTCACTGTAGAGTACCGTGCCATCCGGCAGAACAAGATTCAGCGTCGTATCCTGATCATGCCAGAAATCGTACCAGCGTGCAATCACTGATTGCTGCTGGAGGGGCTCGACTCTGAGCACGCAGACTGCCTCCGGCTTATCGAAACTAATCGTTCCCGACGGAATGTCATATGTTTGGGGGAAGCCGTTGTCAAAATACACGCGTGCCGGAATCAACTGTCCACTCTCATTCCGTACATTGATCGTGACATTATGCCACGGGAGCGGCTGCAAGTTCAGTATCGCAGACACCGCCCCACTGCCGGGATTCAGCGTAACAGAAGTGGTATCGTTGCGATAGCCCTCTTTGCGGGCCATAACCCTCACAACTCCCGGTGGCGGCAAACAGGTTGCGCGGCCATGCTCCGTGTTCGTATACCAAGGGCTAAGCAGCGGCGACCAAGTGTCGACCAGTCGATACTCTGCCGAGATGGGGCTTCCTGTTGATGCATCCCGAGTGTAGATGTTCAAAGGAGCACCCTGATTCGACATATCATTACTTACAGGATAATTGATGACGCGGCGACACAGCCATTCCATCGGAGGAAGTAGCGTCTGCACCAAGCCCGGCAAGTTTACCGGATCGCTCGGACTGCACGGAGGCTGTATCTGCCGCGGTGGACTTGTTTCAGTGAGGATTTGGATTGTGCCTAATTCACGATAAAACCAATCCTGCAAGGCACCGTTTCGCGTGCCGCCCCAGACTTCGAGATATGTCGCGGCTCCGGACGGAGGATACTTGCGCGTCTTATCTGTATAGGCTCGCATGACGCGATGAATCGCCGCGCTGTCGGGGCTGAATTTCGCCGCGCCATCCGGCCCCCATTGCCACGCGACGATACAGCGTTCGGAGACATTGCCTGTGCGCGAGGAGTGCCAAACGATTGATACCGTTGGCTTGATTTGATACGAAAAGTCCCGCACTGCGCGAGCTTCCGGCTCAGAGAATGGGGACGGTCCACGAAAATAGTCGAACGGCTGATCCGAACCTCGCACCCACAGCGAATCGCCGTAGATCCAGTTAATGTCGAAATTGCGATTCAAGTCTACGCCGCAGGAATCCTCTCCCTCACCGACGACAATGATACACGTGTCCGAATGAAGTTCCGGTGGCACGTAGCCGTTCTTGCGCCAAGTGTTATCCCAACCTAATGAAATGACTTCGAGTCCGTCCGGATTCATCGTCGGGATAATATAGACCTGTGTCTCGTTCCTGATCGTGCGATAGGGCTGCTGATTGGTCAGGAGCAAGCGCATGAATTCGATCGTCGCCTCCATACCCGCCACTTCTTCGGCGTGAATATGTGCGATGATCAGTGACGTAGGCTCGTCCTCGAATTCCTGCACGTTGTCAGAGATCTTCACGGCATAGATCGGAAACTGCACGCCCAATTGATCTCCGCGGGAATGCCCAATGGAGTCTACTCGCAGAAGATTCGGAAAGGAATCCTGCAATGCAAAGATGTAGTCATATAACTCTGCGCGAGTATGATAACAGTCCGGCAACGGCTGTGCACCGGCTCGTGCGGCGAGAAGAAGCAGTCCTAAGATGCAAACAAGTCTTGGCATGAAAGAGTTCCTGGCAATTTCTGAATGGGCTGTGCTCGCAGACTTCCGACGGCGTCTCCCCGCCCCCTGTAAGAGAGCGGGAAAAGCCGAGGGAGGGGTTACTTGATCAACTGCATCTTCTTGACTGTCTCAAACGTCGGGGTTTCGAGGCGGTAGAAGTAAACGCCGGACGAAAGCTCCGATGCGTCAAAGTACACTTCATAGGTGCCCGCTCGCATCACCTCGTCCACAAGCGTCCGCACCTGCTGACCGAGCGTGTTGAAAACCGAGATCTTCACGGCTTCCGTTGCCGGAATAGTGAAGCGGAATTGAGTTGAAGGATTGAACGGATTCGGGAAGTTTTGAGTCAACATATAGTCGCGCGGCAACGGAGCCGGCAATTCGCGAACGCTTACCATGTAATCGTTGATCCAGTTACCCCAGATATTCTGCAACGGTTCCTTGCCCGACGAGCGCCAGTCCACCCAACCCACCACCGTTCCGCCGTGGTAATCGTGTGCCAAACAGGGTGCGGTCTGATTTTGGTACTCATTGTTCACCACGCCGCCGACTGGATTCTGAGCGTTGCCCCACCACGGATCGGCAATGTTGCCGCCCGCATCTATATGAACTCCGTAGAGATCACTATACGATGAGGTCTCGTCCACCCAGACCATGTAAATTCCGTCGTTCCACTCGACCAGCATCTCGAGATCACTTTGGTTGGATGTGGACCCTGAAAGTGGTCGTCCCGAAACTTGGTCCGTCCACAACCTCGCTCCGGCCGGACTGAGCTTCTGTCCGTAAATATCCAGTTGATTGCCGGAGCGGAAGTCTTCCCACACCACGTACAAGTTATGCTGACTATCCGTTGCCAGTCTCGGCTTCTTCTGATCATTCGCCGCGTTGCCCACCAAACGGCCATTTTCCGCCGTCCACGATGGAGCGAGATTACCGTTAGCATCGAACCGATTGGCGTAGATGTCTTTGCCTTGCGTTTCATCGCGGCCGTCCGCCCACGCGAAGTAGAATCCGCCTTGTCCGTCGTAGATAACTTGCGATTCGCTTTGCTCGCGCGGGGCTCCACAAATCACCCGGCGCCACGCGACTTCGCCGTCTGCGCAAAGCTTCGCGCCCCAGATATCGTAGTTTCCGAATGTTCCGGTTTGCCAGACCACGGCGATGCAGCCGTTTTCGTCAATCGAAACACCCTGCAACTGATCGTCGTCTTCATCGTTGTTTGAGAGCGAAACCGGTTCGGGCCACAGCGGTTCGCAATTCGAGTTCATGCGCAAGGCAAACACATCCAATTGGAAGCCTTCATCGTAGCCCGCCCAAACGACATAGCAGCCGCCTTGATTGTCCGAGATAATTCGTGCCGTGTTCTGATCGACGTTTGACGCCGAGACAATAGCACCTGCCTGGTCGCACAGCAGTCCACCGCCTACACCAACACGCTGCAAACGCACCTGCTTGGTGCCAGCGCGGTTGTCAATAAACGAGCAGAAGAATCCATTTGCACCGTCCGAACATACCCACGGCTGTTCCTGCGAATAGCGCGTCAGCCCGCTGTTATCCGGTGCCAGCGGAGCTCCATTCGGAGGAATCACGTCTGCGAACGGGTAGACGTAGGGCGTGTCAATCACTTGATAGTAAATCTGCTTGCCGAAGCCGAGACCGCGATTGTCTTCCCATGCGAAGGCCACGATGCCGTGCACCATCTCGATGTTTGTCGGATTCGTCGCGTCTCCGTCCAAACCGTAGATAATCTCGCGGCCGCCTTCACGCACGCAGTCGCTGATCCGTGCGCGGTCCACACTTAACGTGGAAGAACCGCGATAATAGTCACGGTAAATAATGAACACTTCCGTGCCGTCTCCGTTCGTTCGAAGGACTGCTTCCTGCTGCTGATTCGGGCCGTCCTTGATCAATTGTCCACAGTCACCGCACGCCAATTCACCGGCGGCATTCACACGGCTCATGTAGAGATCATACTCTGTAACCTGACCTACTGCATTGCGGGTGTCTTCCCAGATAAACAACGCGCCGCCCTGCAGATCGGAAGTCAGACGGCTGTTGTCACGGGTATACCCGCCAAACGGTTCGGCATCGCCGCAGACTTTGACACCGTTGGGTGTCCACTGATGCACGCCTGAGGCATTCGTTTTCTGTCCATAGATCTCAGAAATCGAACCGTTAACTCGCAGGTCATCCCAGCATGTGATCACACCGTCCTGCTGGCCACCATTCATGCTTACTGCGATGCGGACACCGATTTGCTCTTCGTTCGCGTCACTCAGCACAATGCCATTGGCCTGCCAAAGCGGTGTTCCATTGGCCGATACGCGCTGCATGTATAAGTCATCGCTCGTACTTGTGCGCTCGTCGCGCCAAGCGTAATATGCTCCGCCCGTCGTCAAGTCCGGACAAATCTTCGCGCTGGTCTGACGCTCCGCTGCCGTGCAGATGGGAATGCCACCCACGCCGCCCCAAGGCAGCGTACCATCACGCGTGACCTTGGCACCAAAAACGTCCTGCTCATTCGTCCGCAGGTCCACCCAGCCGAGAATCATATTGCCTTGACCATCGCCATCTGCAGTGATTCCGGACTGTGCGCCGTTATGATCCGTAACAGCGAGCCGCTGTGCCCACGCGCGGGTCCCATTCGCAAGAATGCGCTGCGCATAAATGTCGGGGTCGCCCCGCATGTCCGATTCCCAAGCGATGATTGCGCCTCCCTGACCGTCATGTGCCGCGCGAAGCGTAGTTTCCAATACACCTGAATCGCTTGCTCTAACAAACGTGTCTACAATCACGCCCTCGACAGGCCAAAGGTGGTTGCCAGCATAATCGAGCTTTTGCGCAAGGACGTCACCTGTGCTGTCAAATCGAAAGTCAATCCATGCAATGATAAAGCCGCCGTCAACGGGAACCGGCTCCGGATCCTCTTGACGAAACGGCCAGTTTACTACATGGACTGGCCAGCCCGGCGCAAGATCGCCGTCCGGTTCTATCAGTTGCGCAAACACGTCGCGGTCACCCGTTCGGGTATCCGACCATACTAACAGCGTGTAGCCGTCCGCATCGTTGCGATAAGCCGCGCGCTGCCACTCAATGTGGTGCCCTTGGCGAATCGGCTGGCCGGGCGCGCCCCAGTTACGGGGATCTACTGCAAATCCGTTGGCCGACCACAGCAATCCGACCGTGCCAAGCAGCAGTGCAAAGGACCTCAGTAAAGAGGCGGTGCTGGGGATTCTCATCTGTCTATGCTCCTCACTCTGAAACGAAGGGGAATTGAAAAAACAACAAGTTAAAAGATATTAGCCCATTAGTCCGAAGCAGTTAACTTACTCAATTTGCCAGCGAGTTGCAAGCAAGTTGAGGTTTCTTCGCAGTTTAGATTGCCTGCTCTATCTGTATTAGAAACAAACCTTTTTGATCTGGTTGGAGTTTCCAAGCAAAAGCCCTATATTCTGCACATACAATAGAGGAAACATGGCATGAGAAAAGTGGTTTTTTTGGCGTTGTTTGTGGCTGTTTCAAGCGCATTGGCGGAGGAGTCGCTCATCCGCACTGTCGAAACAAGTGCCTCCCCGCTGCAAGCTTATCGTGCGCTGACAGAAGACTGGCTCTACCTGCAATGGAGTGGCGCCAAAACAGCAGCCTTCGGCGTGGCACCTGAAGCCCCCTGGCGAGTAACTTATTCCGATGGTGCCTTGCTTGAAGGTATTCTCAAGACTCTCGAACCCGGGCAATTGCTTGAGTATTCAATGCTCAGGCACGATATTGTCTCGTCTGTTCGAATTGACTTTAGCTCTTCACCCAATGGGACCACGATCCGCGTGCTGCATCATATCCCTCTGCAAGGCGGGGGCGCCATGATCGAAGCGATCGCGGCGGGAAATCTCTGGGACGAGATGCTGCCCAAATTGACCGCCTATCTTGACTCTCGACCAAATTCCTACCTGGTACGACCACGTGGCGAAAATCAGTATCCTGCCGTCCTGCTCTTGCATGACCGATTCGGACTCACACGCACCGTTCGTGACTTTGCGGATACACTTGCGCTTCGCGGTTTCGTCGTTCTTGCCGTGGATATGTTCAGAGGAGACCGCACGTCCGACATTTCACAGGCGATGCGCTATCTTGAACTGGTGCGCGAAGACGATGCCGTCGCGGCGATTGGTTCCGGCTGGAGAGCACTCTTAGCAGATTCGGGCGTGAATCGCAAGCGAATCGGAGTCGTTGGCTTCGGTTATGGAGGTGAGATGGCAATGCGCGCGATGACTGCAGAGTCTTCCATTCGCTGCGGTGTGGCGTGGTATCCGTCCAAAGCTCCGGCGGACTCGCTTCTGCCGCGCATCGCGACACCCCTGATGATAATCACGGCTAATCCGGCGGGCACCACCCCCACGCCCCAAGCAGAAGCCCTAAGCAGGCAACTAATCCAGCAGGGTGTGCGCGCAGAAATGCTGGTCATAAAGGCTGAGAATGGTTTCTTTGAACCGGCTAACGGCGCAGCCTACAGTGCGGCGGCATCCGGCGATGCGATGCGTTTGACTCTCCCCTTCCTCGACAGAAGACTGAAACTTTAGATCTCCTCTTGATCTGAATGCAAGAAGGCAGACCTTTTAAGTCTGCCTTCTTTTTGTTACTTGGTCAAACATCAATCCGTTGACTTCATCCCGAGGTTGGAAATCATGAAGTCATACATTGCGTGATATGCCTTGAGCTTATTTTCGCGCTTGCGCAGACCGTGACCCTCGTCTTCGAAAATGAGATATTCAACCTGCTTACCATTCTTGCGCGCGGCTTCGACAATTTGATCCGACTCCGCGACTTTCACGCGAGGGTCATTCCGACCCTGCACAATGAGTAGCGGCCGGACGATGCGATCCGCGAAATTCACTGGTGACTGACGAAACATGCGAGCACTGTCCTCAGGGATCTCCGGATTGCCGATTTCCTGATGGAAATACGACTGATAGGGACGCCAATACGGTGGAACGGATTCGAGCAGCGTAAACAGATTTGAGGGGCCGACCCAGTCCATGCCCAATGCAAATTCTTCCGGTGTGAATGTCAGAGCAGCCAATGTCATGTAGCCGCCGTAAGAGCCTCCCCAGATGACAGTTTTCGACGTGTCCGCTTCAGGATACGTCTCTGCAATGTAGCTCTTGAGTGCGACCACGTCCCAGAGCGGATCTTCCCCCCAACGCTTGTCGTCAGCCAAGTAATACGACTTGCCATAACCCGTCGAGCCGCGCACGTTTGGGGTTGCAACTATGAATCCACGACTGACAAGATACTGAATCCACGGGGAATAGAATGGTTTTTGCTGAGCCATCGGACCGCCGTGTATCTCAATCACCACGGGCGTTCGGTTGCCCCATTTGGGCTTCACTGGTCGATAAATCCATGCCGGAATCTCCAAGCCGTCAAACGACTCGTAGCGCACCAACTCCGAGCGCACCAGCATATCTGATCGCAATTGACTCGCGTCAAAAAGATTTGTCAGCTTAATCAACTCATACGTTTCAAGATCATACAGATACTGGTCGCCCGGAATATTATCCGCATTGACATAGATTCGCAAGTAGCGCTCGCTTCGGGAGAATCCTACCGGTATAATCTCGGCGGGTGGAAGCGGCGGCAATTGAAGCTCTTCTCCAGTCTTCACGTTCTCGATATTCACGCGCGTAATCCCGTCTTCGTTGATGCGCGTCACGAAATATGTGTTCTTATGACTGAAACTCGCGCCGACAACATCCCAGTCTGCTTCCAGCGCGACTTCCCACTCCTTGTTTTCCGTGTTATACGACATTAGTCTGTAGAACTCGGAATCTTTGTCAGTGATCACATAGAGCGTCTTGCCATCGGGCGCAAAGTCCGCGAATTCGTAGTTGGCCTCGCCGTCTTCCTGCGAGGTGATCGCCGTCATCGTCTTTTGGGTTACATCATAAGAGAAAAGATTAGAGGACAAGGTGTTGATGAATTGCGAGAGAATCAGTGTGCTGTTATCCGGCGAGACGCCAACTACCGTAAGCGTGGAATTGTTCTCGAAAATTCGTGACGCTTTCATCGTTCGCACGTCAAGGCTGTAGGTGTCCATGTATTGCGGGTCGCGTTCGTTGGTGCTGTAGTAGAGATAGTAACCGTCATGGGACCAGCCCAGAAAATCCGCGCGCGTACCTTCCGCCGTCAGCGACTGCGACTTCTTATTGACAAAACTGTAAACAAAGAGCCGGAAATTCTCGTCGCCGCCCTTATCCATGATGTAGAAAATCATCTCAGCATTCGTCGGGCACCACGTGATTCTGTAAATCGCGTCCTCGGTCGTGAACAGCGGGGTCCAATCTCCGCCGCGCACGGGCATGAGATACGGCTGGGAGTGTCCGTATTTGTCCGACACAAACACAAACTGTTTTTCATCGGGCGAAAAGGACAGGCTCCCGACCCGATAGGTCCTGAAGAACTCCTCGAGAGTCAACTCCGCCGTACTTTGTGCAGTAGCCGCATTCATAATAAGCACAAGCGCCGCGAGGGCGCTCCACATTCTCGAAACTCGCTTGTCCATCTCTCTCCGTTTGACACCTGATTTCAATCCTGCTTTGGTTCCGGGACTCGAATCAAATCATCGTTCTCTCGATACTTTTCCCATATCGGCAGCCATTCCGTTCGTAACAGTCCGGTTTCAATCGAATCCCAGTAGCGCCCCGCGCGGAATAGGTGCTCGCGGCGGCGACCCTCTACCTTGTATCCGCACTTTTCGTTGAACTTCTGACTTGCTGTGTTGAATTCGTAACTGAATGTATAAAGCTTGTGGAGATTCAACGTGCAAAACGCATGATAGCACAACAGCATCTTTGCATCCGTCGCATAGCCTTTGCCCCTATCCTCCGGACGTCCAATCCACACTCCTGACGTCGCATTGCGATGCACGAAATCGATCCGGATAAGCCCCATCATCCCGATCCAGCGGTCGTCGTGTCCACAAACTGCGAAGATCTGATTGTCCTCAGACTTCGACATCTTGTCCACGAACTCCCGCGTATCTTGGGTGCGGTTTGGTCCGGTGAGCAGCAGGTTAAGATAGACGTCCGGGTCATTGATCAAATCGGCGATAAGCGGAATATCCGCATCGTCGACCGCGCGCAAAGTGACCTTCTTTCCGCGCAGGAATGGAGTGTGAAGATGTGACACCGTTTTCCTCGAAAGCTATTCGTAACGCAATGCGTCGATCGGATCAAGCCGCGACGCTTTCATCGCCGGCCACATGCCAAAACCGACTCCGACCGCTGTGCAGAAAATCGTCGCAAGAAACACCGCCCAGACCGGCACCGGTGCGGGGAAGTTCAGATAATTGTTGATAAAGATCGCGACCCCGTATCCCAGAAGAATGCCGATCGCCCCGCCCACCAAAGACAACGTCGTCGCTTCAATCAAGAACTGACGCAAAATGGAAGATCGCGTTCCGCCAAGGGCCTTCCGCACCCCGATCTCCCGCGTGCGCTCGGTGACAGATACAAGCATGATGTTCATGATGCCAATGCCGGCTACCAGAAGGGAGATGCCGCATATTCCAAAAGCAGCAATCCCGATCCACGCAGTCTGCTCCGTGAACTGCTTGTTCAACACATCGGGTGTCCACATGCCAAAATTATTCTCTTCACCCGGCCGCAACCCACGTATGATGCGCATCGCTTCAATCACCTCCGACTGCGCCTTACGGTAGGCGGTCGGGTCCCACGCCTGGACCGTTAGGTTCACCGACTTTTCGCCGTAGATGCGCTCAAAGGTGGACAATGGTATCCAGTTCTCACGATCCTGCGACTCCCCGAACATCTCGCCGCGCTCCTCGAAAACACCAATCACTTCAAACTTCTGCCCGTCAACACGCACGAAGCTGCCCAGAGGATCCGCTCCAAAGTAAAGCTGCTTGTAGGCGTCATACCCAAGCACGATAACCCGACGCGCAGAGTTAATGTCTTGCTGTGTAACAGGCCGTCCCAGAGTCAGATAGCGCGAGTTATTCGCTGCGAACTCGATCGATCCTCCGGCGATGCTGTGATCGGCATTTGTCTCAACACCCCCGCGAGTCAGGCGCCGCCCGAACGTCCATGACTCCACGCCGACCGCTTTCACAGACGGGCAGCGCTCCATTATCTCGGACGCGTAGCTCGCCTCAATCTTCGGCCGCCATTTGCGCCTGCGCGGGCCGAATTGGATGCCGCCTTCACTTTCATAGCGCTGTACTTGAAATACGTTTGCGCCAAGCGAATTGAGCATTGCATCGTCAATCTTATACTTGATCCCGCCAAGCACCGTCATCATAGAGATAATCGTCGCCACACCGATGACCACTCCGATGAGCGTGAGGAAAGCGCGCATCTTGTGGGCGCGCATAGCTTCCAAAGCCATGCGAAACGATTCCCAATACGAATACAGCGACTTGTATAGCCGGTGGCCCATGCTGCTACTCCGCGCGCAGCGCCTCGATAGGAGAAAGCTGCGCCGCCTTCACACTCGGGTAGAGTCCGAAGAAAATCCCGACAATCGCCGAAAAGAGCACGCCGAACACGACAACCCAAATCGGCATATATGTCGGCAGGAAATTGCTGATAGCCTGTGATACAACCGCCGCCAACGCAACGCCCACAATCCCACCTATGGCACAGATGACCGCCGACTCTATCAGAAACTGCCATGCGATGTTCCAGCGCTTCGCACCGAGTGCCTTCCGCAAGCCAATTTCCGCCGTTCTCTCCGTCACCGAGACGAGCATGATGTTCATGATTCCGATTCCGCCAACGAGCAGCGAAATAAATCCGATGATTATCCCCCCCGCATAAACTCCTGCGGTCATAGCATTAAACTGCTCAAGAATTGCCGACTGCGAGTTTATGCCGAAATCATTCACCTCGCGTGGATCCAATTTCCGCAAGCGGCGCATGATACCCGTCACTTCCCACTTCAATTCCTCAATGCGATCCGCACTCTGGCCCTTTGCGATAATTGTAAGTCCGTCCGAATTCCGCGAAGCAAAACGCTTCTTAAAGACGCCGTAAGGGATCACGGCAAAGTTATCCCAACTCTGACCGAACACCTTTCCGTACTTTGTTGTGACGCCGATCACCTCAAACTTCCAACCGCCGATCTTGATTGTTTGACCCAGTGGAGATTGATCAGGAAAGAGTTGATTTGCGACGTCTGGGCCAATGACCGCGACTTGCGCATTACGTCCGACTTCCGCTGCAGTGAAGACCCGTCCTTGGGCAAGCTCTTTCGGATTCGTGATGAAGAAGTCCTCAGAGACACCCTGAACATTGACATTGCTGAGCTGAGCGGCTCTGTAGGATACGGTCATACCCTGATCGTAAAAGGGCGAGACGGCCTCGATTTCCTGCGATTCCGCGCGCAGTGCGTCAATGTATTCAAGCTCCATGTCGCGGCGCTTGATCATGTCCCGCCAGTTGTGGTTGTTCCAGTCCCAGCGCGACACGAACACGGTTTCCGCTCCCAGAAAGTCGAGTTGACTTCTGAGTGCCTTGTTCAGTCCCATGACGATGACCACCATCATGATCACGGTCATCACGCCGATAACGATGCCCAGCGTCGTCAAACCCGCGCGCAGCTTGTTCGCGCGCAATGCTCCAAAGGCGATGCGCAGGCCGTTCAACAGTTCTGTGAAAAATCGAATCATGGGATTTCTTGGTTCCAGCTGCGGAAGGCTTGTCCCGTTTTGGAAAACCTGCCGGCTACCTAAGCTGCTCGAGGAATAGACTGGTCCGACTCGATCATGCCGTCGCGCAGGCGAACGATGCGTCTGGCGTGGCGCGCGATATCTTCCTCGTGTGTCACCAGAATAATCGTGTTGCCGTTCTCATAGATGCGCTCGAGAAGCTGCATAATTTCTTCGCCGGTTTTTGAATCGAGGTTGCCCGTCGGCTCGTCGGCCAGAATAATGGAGGGGTTGGTCACCAGCGCGCGTGCGATCGCCACCCGCTGCCGCTGACCACCCGACATTTCATTAGGCTTATGCTTCATGCGGTCGCCAAGCCCGACAGACTCCAAGGCCTCCTTCGCACGTCTGCGCCGTTCCGAGGGGGATTCACCTGCATAGACGAGAGGGAGTTCCACGTTTTGCAGCGCAGACGCGCGAGGGAGGAGATTGAAAGTCTGAAAGACAAATCCTATGCGGCGGTTGCGAATGTCCGCGAGTTGACGGTCGGTTAACCCGGCCACCCGCTCGCCAGCCAGAAAGTACTCCCCGCTGGTCGGAGTATCCAAACAGCCGATTAAGTTCATCAGCGTGGATTTCCCTGAGCCCGAAGGACCCATGATCGCCACGTAATCGTTCTCTTGAATATTCACACTGACGTTGCGCAATGCTTCGACCTTGACGGCACCAAGATCGTAGACTTTGCTCAAGTCTTGAATTTCGATAATGGCCTTGCGCTCAGAACTCATAGTGTCTCCGGAGTATTTCTGAGGGCGCTTAGCCCTGTTCCTTCTTATCTTTGTCGCCCTTCTTCTTCTCTTCGAGTGCGACCTTGTCTTTGTTCTTCATATCGCGTGCCAGCGCGCGGTATGGGCCCGTAATCACAGAGTCTCCAACCGATAGTCCGTCCAGAATCTCTATGTAGCGGTCAGCGGCAATTCCGGTCTTGACAGGCCGCCATTGGGCTTCGCCTGCAGCAAAGATGAACACGCCGGTTTCCAGTTCGTCCTTTTTTGTCAGCTTCGTCGTGTCTAAAACACCTGCGCTGACCTGCTCCTGCATCTGCCGGGACGAAAGCTCCTCTGTTTCGCGTGTCAGCGTCACGGCCTCTCCTTCCCCCTTCTTGCGGACCGCAACGGACTGAATGGGAACCGAGAGCGCATCTGTACGGTAGTCTGTCTCAATGTCCACCGTAGATGACATCCCCGGACGGACTCCCGGAACGCTGTCTATCAAGACCACGCGCACCGTAAAGTTTGTCCCACTGATGTTTGCCCCGAAGTCTCCAGTGCCTGTCACCGATGATGCCGATTGCGCAATGTCCGTCACTACGCCGCGAAATTTCATGTCGGGAATCGCATCTATCTCCACTCGCGCGGTATCTCCGACTTTGACCGAGACAATGTCATTCTCGTCGACATCGGACTTGACTTCCATCTTGCTCAGGTCCGCAACTACCAAGATAACGTCTTCTTGAAATTGCGACCCCAGAGTCAGCTCACCGACTTCCTTATTCAGCACGGAAATTGTCCCGGACATTGGAGAACTTAGACGCGTCTTTCGCAAATTGTCGCGCGCTTGGCGCTCTTGTGCCTCGGCACGCTCCAAATCTGCTTCGGCAAGTTGAGCAGCCGCGAGCGCGCCGTCCAGGTCGGCCTGCGAGGCCATGCCGCGAGTAACCAGTTCAGAAATGCGCTTGTAATCCGCGTCGGCCTTCAGTTTGTTGGCTCGTGCAGACTTCAAGCTCGACTTTGCCGCATCCAGAGTTGAATTGTAGATTTCCGGATCGAGTTCAACCAGAAAATCGCCCTGCTTAACGACATCCCCTTCGCGAACGGCAAGTTTTGTGATACGACCTGGTATTTCGGCCGATATCTTCACTTTTGTAACAGGTTCCACAGTCCCTTCAGCGGAGACAGTGGCGGTCAATGAGCGAGTCGCGGCCGTCTCAACGGTCACCTGTGCCGATGGCTTGTTCTTGTTTTTCTGCTGCTGGTAGGCTCCTAAGCCAACCACAGCCAAAACAACCAGTATAACAATCCACAGGATACGCTTGTTTCGTTTCTTCATAGGAACACCAATCACCCACCAAATTTGCTAATTGTGCAGGCTTCTCAGCCTATTGGCAGCCGCCCCGGCGGCTCTGTTAGTAAGGAGAGAATCTTGAGCTAAAATGTTGCAGAGCCGCTTCATTCTGTGGTCCCCTTCTTGCACAGCACCTGCCAGATGACCGCTTTTTGTGAACAGACGGAGACGATCGCATGACGCCAGCCAAGCCCACCCCAGGTGCTGAACTTGTTGAACCCCTGCGCCAATTCCTTGAGTCATTTACCCAAGAGCTTACCGAACAACAGTTTATCCCAGCTTTCAGAGGAGAGCTTGGAAAGCTCGCCGAGGGTCTGGACAATATACAACAGTCTGGTGAAACCCTGCAACAGATTGCGCGGGGAGTTGACCGTCTGCGTGATGTCTTTGCCCCAGCAGGCACCAGAATGCTCGAGGGGGTCAAGGATTTAGAGACCCAGCTCAAGGCCGGAGGTGACCAACTCCGCAACCGAGCCGAAGAGGTGCTCTTGCAGCTTCAGACGACCCATCGCGAGCTGGAACAGGCTCTGCGCGCCGAATCGGGATTACTGGTCGACCAAAACTCAGCCAGCCGTGAAGCGTTGGGACGACTCGCCATAGATGTCGAAGAACAACTTAAGAGCTTCTCCGGTAAGCTCGATGCTCTTTGCCGCAAGGCGGAACAGGAGATTGAACAGATCTCGCAGCTCTCGACACGTGTCGCCGAGCAGGTCACCGATCAGCAGATTCAATCGTCGCAACCACAACCGATGTCCGCTCCTGCGCCCATGGCGGTCGCTGCAAATACCGAAGAGTTCTCACAGTTGCTCGCGCGGACGGAGAGCACGGTATCGGAGGAACTCGCGCGCTATTCCTCAGAACTGCGCGATTTGCTTTCGTCGAACACCAAGGATCACGGCGAACGTCTTGCGAAGATCGACAAGACCATTGACGAAGCGTTGCGCACTGTCGCTCCGCGAGTCCAGTCGGAACTTGACAGCGCACTCGCCCGTTTACGTGACCAAATGGACGCCATCGTCCGCGCCGAACGCGAATTGCCCCTTGCGGAAAGCGCAGAAACTCCGGTCCCAGCCGTCGTGGATACAAGCTCCTTTGTGACCGCTTTGAGTAGTGCGGAGAACAGAATTCTGCGCGAGTTTGACGAACAGCGCAAGTCGGGTGCACAAGACTTGAGCGAGATTCAAAAAGGGCTCGCTGACTTTGCGCTTGATTTGGCCGAAGTCACGGAAAAGCAGACCGAGCGTATCGAGCGTGAACAGCAGGTGGTTAAAGAACTGCTCCTCAAGCTCGAGCGCATGGCGAAAGAGCGCTCCGCTGTTCTTGCCAAAGTAGGCAGGCAAATCGACGACCAGAGTCAGTCGGTTGAAACTCTTCGCAATGTTGTTGCGCAGTCCGGCACGCAGATGCAGCAGCAGGTCGGACAGGTTTCTGAGCAGTTGGGTTCGCAGCTGTCGCTGCTGCGCTCGCAAGGTGACCAGCTTGGCGCGCTCCAGCAGGCGGAAGATGAGCGATTTACGCATGTGCGCGGTTTTCTGACGCGATTGGATGAGCAGGCGAACAAGCTCGTCGACCTGCAATCACAGGAGACGCGAGCTACCCGCGAACGTATTGAGACGAGCATCGCCGAACTGCGCAGCCGCTGGGACGGCCGACTGGAGCAACTTACACAAAAGTCGGCAGAGATTGCTGTAAAACTTTCGCAAGAGCTGGGCGGACAGCTGGATGAGATGAAACAGGAGGTCGGTCATCGTCTTCATGATCTGGGGGAAGCACTTCGATCGGACCTGACACGCTTCGACAACGTAGTGCGCGAACAGTCCAAACATCAGGAAGCCCAGAACCGCGATCTCGCCACTGAAGTGTCCCGCGTCACCGGATTGATTGACGAGAAACTCTCCAATTTCGAGTCTCGCCGCGAGGAAAACGAACGGTTCACGAGGGCCATCGAATCCCACGTCAAGGTCGTCGCTACTGAAGTCAGCGCACTGCGCTCAAAACAGCAGGAGCAGCTCGAAGTCCTGAAGGAAGCTATCCGCGCCAACTACGACGACAACGCTGCCCGCTTGAAAGAAGTCTTTGACGGAGCCTACGACCGATTCCTTGAGCAGATCCGCACGATTCCCCAAACATTAGAGCGTTACTCAAAATTCATCGAAACGATGAATCAGAGCAATCAGCTTGCGCTGCAAGGCATCGCGGGGACAGCAGAAAATATCCTGACGGTAACCAGCGAACTGAAATCCGACAACGAAGCGCAGAAGAAGTTCTTCCCGCTGCTTAATAAGTCGCTCGAGAAGCACGGACAGATGCTTGAAGCCGTCCGCCGCTCGCAATCTGACCATGACAAGAACTTTTCGCAAACCGGAAAGTCCCTGCAGGAGACGCGTGAAGAGGTAACACGATTTCTGATCGATTTGAAGGGAGAACTGCGCCGCGTTGAAGGCGCGGAACAGACTAGACTCTCGGAACTTGTGCAGATGCTCGGCACAACCTTCTCGGAACTTGAGAAACTTCAACGCAATGACCTGCCCGCTTTCCGCCGTGAAGTGATTCAGCTTGTCCAGTCCAAGTTTGAATTTATCGAGACAACTCAAGCTGAACGACTCACCGCGCTGAAGGCTGAGCTCAACGAACAGCTGGAAGCTCAGCAAAAGGTTGCCCGAAAGGACGCCAAGCTGCTGGCTGTTTTGGTTGCACTCGGTGTGTTCGCGCAGTTCGCGCTGCATTACAAGCTCTTTTCATTCCTGTTGCCCTAAGCGGAGTGACCGATGTCTGCTCACTTTGAGAAATCGGCCAATGCCGCCCTTTCGTTTCTGACCAATCTGCTCCAATATGCGGGACAGGATTCAGGCCGCATGGCTGCGCCACAGCTACTGGAGCTGCTCACGCTCTGCCGTGAAACAGGTCTTAGATTACCGGTACTCGAAACATACAGCCGAGTCCACGACCTCCCGCCGGCGGTCATACTCCTCGGCGGCGATGCGGAACTCGCGGCGGCACTGGCACATTGCGTAGGACTGAATGCTGAACTGCGGCACGTTCCCGAGACTCCCATACTTTGGTGGGTTGAACCCGGCGACGTAGAGCGCACACTCATCCAAGTTAAAGACTCCGAGCGCGAACTGTCCGAAAGTGCCCTGAATGCACTCTTAAGTTCGCCGCTGCCGCCAGATCGCGTAACGGTGGTGAAGAGGATTGTCCGCACGGAGTTCGCGTGGCGTTTCGCCTGGCTGCCTGATGTCGAAGGATTGGCTCTTCATGCCGCGTGGCCGACCGTTATGGAAGCCATGCTCGCCGCGCAGGTGATGATCAACATCGGCGATGAGATTCACGCCGCCTTCGCTCCGTGGTTTGCACGCCCAGGCTTGATCGCCCGTCAATACACTGGCACCGAGATATGCCGCGATGATGTGCGACCGATGTTACTCTCCGGCCTCTTCGCGATGCGCGAGCAGTCTTATGCTGAACAGCAGGCGGTACTCGCGGCGACGTGGAAGTTTATTCTGCCGCGAATGGTGGACGAACTCGACGCGCTCCGACAACAGTATACTCTGGATATCGATCGTCAGAATATCAAGCTTCAGACAACGCGCCAGATGCTCAGCGAATATCGCCGCAATTGGAGCAATTCGATACGCAATATCGTGGAAGACTACTTCACAAAGAAAGAGTCCGGCCCCGCGTTCGCCGCTCTGTTGGACCCGCGCCAACCCGGTCCACAGCCTGCCACCTACGTACAGGCGTTGAGTCTGTCCACCTTGTGGAAGCGATTGAATGAAGTCATGACCGACAAGATGGCGGAATTCGTGCAAGGATTAAGCGCGCTCGCCACCCGTATTGAATTGCGCAACATTTCGCTGAAGGAAGTGGAAGTCCGCTGGGTCCCGAATCAGTTGGCAGCAAGCATTGAGGAAGAACTCTCGAACAAGCAGATCTTCCGCGCTGGAGGCGGAGAGCGTTCCGGTATCGTCGGCACGCTAACCGGTAAAAAGGACGAAATCGCGCAACAGCGCCGCTCGCAGATTCTGCGTGCCAATAAGATCGCCTTTAACCTCATCGATCAGGACTTTGTGCTCTGGAGTGACCGCGTCCTGCACGCCATTGAGCAGCGCGTGCGGGTGCAATTGACCGCAGCGCAAATCAACCAAGGGCTTCCGGATATCGAAATGCTACGCACAGGATTGACCGGCATCGACCGCCTGACGGCCATGCTGGAAGGCAACCGCGAGGGAACGCGAGTCGAGCCGCCCAAGCGCGCCGCCGCTACTCTGGCCGGATGGGTCGGGCGCCGCTGGTTCCGTCGCTTTGCCCCTTCAGCCTAATCCTCTCAGAGTCTCCAAAGTTTGACGGCCCGCCCGATTTGCGGGCCGTTTTGTCTCTATTTCCTTGATTTTTCGGGCACTTTTCGCGTTATTACTTAATGGTATGAGATGCTTCCGAAAAATACTTGTCGTCTTGGCCCTCCTTCTGCTCGCGTGGCCTCGCTTCGCCGCGCGCGCTGACTTCACTCTCGCCGAATACGAAGATTGGCAGCGTTATACCGGCTGGCTCATACGCGTCATCGAGTTTCCCGGAATCCACAGCTTCGCTCGCGCCAATCTTCTCGAAGTGATGGCAACTGAGAAACCAACGTGGCTCCGCCGCTATGCCCCCATCGGCAGCCGCTCCATCTTCTACGCCGATGACTTCGCCGCAGACTTGCTCCGTGTTCAGAACTTCTATCGCCGGGAAGGCTTTCCCTCTGCCGTGGTGAGAGGCAAGGTCTACCCGAATGAAGCGAAAGAGGAGCTGCGTGTCCTCGTCGAGATTGAAGAAGGTTCTCCCCTGCTGCTGCGCAATTGGAGATTTGAGCAGGTCGGCTCTGCGCGTGCGCAAATGGATTCCGCTCGCTGGTCGCGATCCTTGCCCATCCGATCCGGCAAGAGACTCGCCGAGACCGATTTGCAGGCTGCGGCGGATACGCTCGTGCGCAGACTGCAATCCATCAGTCACGCACGCGCCAAAGTCACCTTTGACACATTGAATGTCTATAACGACTCCGCCGATGTCGTCCTGATCATCGACGCCGGTCCCTACTGCCGTTTCGGTCAGACGCGAATCACCGGACTCAAACAAATTGAGGAAAGTGCCGCACGTAGAGAGCTTGAATACGAACCTTACGACCCTTACACGCCGCGCGCGCTCGATGAAACACGCAAGAACCTCTTGCGCCTTGAGGCCTTTAGGATGGTCCGCACCGATGTCGACTTATCCCAAGACTCAGACACGCTCGATGTCCTCATTCGCACTGAAGAAGGCAATCGTTATTTCGTGAGACTCGGCGCCGGCTTGGACGCCGAGGAGGGGGCGCACGTCTCCGGTCAGTTAACCGACTTGAATTTCTTCGGACGGGCGCGCCGCTTTACCTTCGAAACTTCCGCCGCTGACATCTTCAATCGCCGTGGAAACATCGACGGCGCTTCCGGCATCTTTAATGATATCGAACGAATCGACCGCAAAGTCGGATTTTCCCTCTTCTGGCCCCACACTCCCTACAACGCGACCGACATTACAATCAAGCCGTCCTGGGAGTACGAGTACAAGAGCGGAACCATTGTCCGTACACTGTCCGCCACAACCCGTCTCTCGGCAACGCCGTTGCACCGAGTGGCTGCATCCGTCTCCAACGAGTTCGGCCGGCAGGATGTCCTCGTTGACACAGTCGGAAGCACAAACGTCGTCAGCACTATTTCCATTGAGTCGTTTGACATCGGATGGGATACCCGCGACAATCCGTTGATGCCGCGGCGCGGGCACGTGCTGAGCGCAACCCTCTCCGAATCCGGTCTGCTCTGGGACATTGACAACCGCTGGTGGCAAACCGTTTTCGGCGGCAGAGCTTTGATTCCCATTGATCAATTCACAGTTGCGGCAGTGCGCGGTGAAGTTGGATTCATGGGTCCTTTGCATCAGTCCACGCAGACTCCCGTGCAGGAACGCTTCCGCCTCGGCGGAGTCGCGAATGTACGCGGCTGGGGACGTGACATGATCGGACCGCGTGCGACAGACGACAATAATGTCATTCTCGGCGGTGACCATTCCTTCTTCGGTACATTCGAAATTCAGCGGGACGTTTGGGGACCCGTCGGACTTGCGCTGTTCACCGACGTGGGAAATGTCTGGCCAAAGGCGAAGGACGCACAGTTAAGCGACCTCTACCCGTCTGCCGGGCTTGGGTTGCGATTCATGACGATTGTGGGACCAATCCGATTGGATGTCGGTTATCAGCTCCGCAAAAATCCTTATGACGAACCGCCGTGGGCCTACCATATTCTGCTGGGGTCACCCTTCTAATGCGGAACTGGATACTCAGACTGCTGCTTTGGCCGTTTGCGTTTCTCGCTGCGCTCGCAGTCGCGGCATACTTCCTTATCCAGTATGAACCCGTCCAGCAATTCGCCGCGCGGCACACTTTGGCGTTTGTCAATCGCGAGATCGCTGGATCCATTCAACTCGAACGTGTTGGACTGACTTTAGACGGCCGCGTTGCACTGAGGGACTTTGCTCTGTTCAGTGACGGCGGTGAGCAACTTCTTTCTGCTAAACGACTCCACGCGCGCGTTGCTCCGTGGGACCTCGTATTCGGAAAGCTGCATTTGTATAGTGTGAAAGTGGAGGAATTGCGCGGCATTGTAGAGATTGACTCTACAGGAGACAACATTACTTCCGCACTCGCAACACCTCCCGCCCTGGAACCTGACACTACCTACACCCCGCTCTGGCTGCGGCTGAATCGCGTGAATCTTGATATAGACTCGGTCGTTCTGCTGATTGACTCAAGTTTCTCGTATACAGCGCGCGACTGGACTGTTCTTGCAGACGCACTCATCACTGATTCAGTCATCACATACGTGGGAACTGTTGAGGCGAAGAACCAGTTCACTCTTGCAAGCAATGGGGTTGTGCGCCCCTACTCCGATTCGTTGTTTGCCGGAGACGTCGAAGTTTCGAGCACCTCGCAGTATCTCATGACTGACTGGCTGCCGGACTTCCCCGATCTTGGCGCGATAAACTTGACAGCACGCGGAGACGTGCTTACACGGGATCTGATGGCAGTGTTCGACGTCTCCGTGGAGAAGGTAGGTCATGCCAAAGGTGACATTGAGATACTCGACTACGCAGACTCCGCGCGCGTTTCTATTGGCACCGAGTTTCGGAATATTGATCTGGCTTACTGGATCGGTGACTCCGTCGCGCATCAACTCAATGGCCGCGCTGCCTTGACAAAAAGCACCTCTCCCGAATGGACGCATGACTGGTTCGGCCGAGTGGAACTTGACAGCTCGTACTACGGCGCAATAGAAGTAAGAGCAGATCTCGAAGCTCAACTCTTTGAATCCGCAGCTTCCGTAGCAGGCGCGGTGCATTCCAACGCAGGTAGTTTCGAATTGCGGGTTAATAGTGGCGGTCTTTCCGCGGATTCTCTTGACTTAAGTGGTCGTGCCGTGCTAAGTGGCGCGCAACTTCACGCTTTCGTCCCCGAGATTCCTGACTCGCTTTCTCCATTGTCCGGTCTCGTGGAATTCTCTTTTGAGCAGGGGCCTGGCTCCAAGCTGTCCGCGGATGCAACGGTTGCACTTGGCTCGCTGTCATTTGGGCGCTACGCGTTAGATAGCCTAACCTTCAAGGCTACGCTCGACGGCACACATTTCACACTTGACTCCACGAGCTTGCGGATCGGTTCCGCTTCCTCCCTGCTCTTTGCGTTTGGAGATTACACTGATCGTATCTCCGCAGTCATTTCGCTGAATGTTCCGAAGATTGAGGAATTCCGGGATCTGCTCGTGTCTTTCACTCCGCAGCTCGACTCTCTCGGTGGTGATCTGCGGGCGGAAATGACTGCCGAGCTTACGTTTGACGACGATAGCATAAGCAATGTCACCGCCCGCGGTAAAGCAAATCTTGATCGATTCACCTACGGTACGTATAGCGCGTCCGGAGTCTCTGTCGAGGTGCATTCCGTTGAAACTGCGGCCGAGCTGTTCACTGCACAGATTGCGGTCGATTCGCTTTATGTCTTTGACGAAAGCGTGACACCAATCATGTTAGCTCTCGATGGTTCATGGTTCACGCCTGAATTCACATGCTCTCTGTCTGTCCGGCATGATACGCTCGAACTCGCGGCCGTCGGACGGATCGATCTTGCAGGCACTCCATTGCTGATCGAACTAGACACGCTCAGCCTGAACCTCTTTGGCACAAGCTGGGCAAATGACTTTCCCATAGAACTTTCTTTGGACAGCTCGCACTATGAAGTCGGCGCGCTCATTCTGAGATCCGACTTCGGCGTGCTGCGCGCGACCGGTTACCTCGAACAACCCGGCACGCAGGACATTGTGCTGGAGTTCTCCGGATTGCAGACCGGTAAGTTGACACCAATTCTGCGCACCGAAATTCCCGACGGTAATCTTAACCTCCGTCTCCAGCTGTCCGGTCCGGACACAGCCATCACGGGTAATATCGAAATGCTCCTTGACGCCGTTACCTATCAGGAATCGCAGCTTGCGGATCGCGTGCGGCTCGTTGGGATCGTGGCAGATGGAAGTGTGACTGCCAATCTCGATTACATTTGGCAAAATGACACCGCGCTGACCATTCACGCCGCATTGCCTGCTTCCCTGACAATTGCAGATGGACTGATAGTTTCCAAGGGCGATTCTTTGCAAGGGACGATGAGGATCGACTCTTTGCCGTTGTCGCGCTTTCAGCCGTGGATGACCCAGGGCATCCGAGTGGAAGGATCCCTTTCCGCAAATCTCGCACTCTCCGGAAGCGCAGAACAACCGGACTGGTCCGGCACGCTACACTTGGACAACGGCTTCTTCGGTGACAACCGTCACGGTATCGCGTACAAGTGGATTCTGCTGGATGCAGATCTCATTCGTGACTCACTGCGTATCAACACCCTGCGGGCGACCAGCCGCGGCACTGTCACAGGCGGCGGATTCGCCAAACTCGGCGTGCCGTGGCCGGAATCGCTTTCACTCGATCTGCACTTCGATAAGTTTGAAGCCTTCTCGTCCCGCATTCAAAAAGCTCGCCTCGACGGGAACCTCTTCGTCGGCGGACCGTTTGACTCTTTGAACGTTGTAGGAAATTTAGCGGTGCAGGAAGGCTTTTACCGTATTACACAATCGGCGACTAAGGACATCGAACTGGTCAATATCGACAGCGTTCTTGCCGGTTTGCGAGGGGACACTCTTGCCGAAGGATTTGATCCGGATGCCTTCTACAATTCTCTTGCCCATGACCTGAACGTGAAGATTCCCGGGAACTTCTGGATTCGTGGCAACGGTATGAATCTTGAATTGTTTGGTGAGCTGCGAGTCGAGAAGGAGCACAACGAACTGCCAACCGCCAATGGCGAGATTCTCATTCGCAAAGGCAAGGTGAAGTTCTACGGCCAGGAATTGCGCATTCAGGAAAATTCAAGTCTGCGGTTCGACGGTCCGCCTGAAGTTCCTGACTTGAACATCACTGCAATCTACTCCGGGATTGACAAATCACGCGGACCGTTCGAGGTCACTGTCACTCTTACCGGAACACCCGACCAATCCAAGGCCGAGTTCAGCGGCCAGTTCGACAACGGCACGGCTATGTCGCAAGAGGAGGCAATTCAAAGACTGCTCCCCTTTGTCGGCGGCACCGGTGGCTCGGCTGAGCAGGCCGTTGCAGATGCGGCCAGCGGCCAAGTCTCAGAGATTGTCGGCAAGGCTTCCGGACTTGACGTGTTCGAATTCCGACCGGGTGAAGGTGGATTGAGCGACCTCTCCAGTGCGCAGCTCGAAATTGGAACTTATGTCACTGATCGTCTGTTCATTCGCGTGTTCCAGCCTATCGAAGACCCTCGTTCGGGTCAAAAGGTCTCTATCGATTACCGACTGCTTGATTGGATGAAGTTCACCGCTGAACAAACCACCGCCGAGCAGGGCAGGCCCAGCAGTTCCTTCACCGTATACCTGCAATTCGAATGGCGATAATCCGCGCACTCTCCGTACTGCTTGTTTTCACTGCACTGTGCGCCGCAGAGTCGCCAGATCGGTTGCCCGTCACGCACATCGAGTTAGTCGGCAATCGCACGACAAAGGACTGGGTCATTCTCCGTGAGCTGCGCTTCTCTGTCGGAGACAGTGTCGCGCCGCAGGACCTCGAGGCCGCACGTTTACGGCTCTTGTCCTTAAGCATCTTCAATAACGCCCGCGTCACTCAGGATGCTTCAGGTGCCGTTTCGATCACAGTCTCAGAGCAGTTTCGCTTTATCCCGATTCTCAGCGCCAGCGCGGTCGAAGGCACCGTCAATGATGCGCTGAAGGAACCAAAGCGAATCCCTGACATTCTTGTGCTGTTGATCGGCGCCGCCGATATCAATCACGCGGGAACCGGAGCTTTTGTCGGCGCATACGGAGTTATCGGTGCGCGCACCGGAATTAACCTTGAATACTATTCCCGCTGGCTGTCACCCAAATTGCCCTTGTCACTTGAGTTCGGTGCTCGCTCACTGAAAATTTCAGATCGTCACGCATCGGTTCTCGGTTACTCGCGCCGTCTGCGCAATGACCGGGCTTATGTCAAACTTTCCACCCGCAGGGGTGCACCCTCCCGCGTCGGGCTGAATCTCGCTTTTGACGGCGTCAAGGAAGACGACTTCCTTCCCGCAGCAGGCAAACGCTACAACGTAGGCTGGGTTGCTCCCTTCGTAATTCTGGATCGTAGAAACCTCGAATGGTATCCGACCGAAGGGATGTTCGCGCGCGGGGACGTCGAGCAGGCCTTTGGTTCAGATGTGTTCATGATGTCCAGTGCCGTGTTAGCTGCCTACTTGCCCTTTGCAGAAGGGTCGCGCGGCCCCTCTCTTGCTGCGCGCATCTATGGCGGAACCTCACAGAACAACACTCCTCCGTGGTCGCACTACTACTTCGGCTTTTCCAAAAAGTTTCGAGGCTATTCCGCCGAGCAGGTTGAAGCGTCAACGTATCTGTCTGGTGAATGCGAGTTCCGTTTCCCTATAACCCGCGAAGTCACCTACAACGTTCCTATAGCTGGTCGCTACGGCAAAGACATTCCGTTCTGGCTTGGTGGAGCGCTCTTCTTTGAACGCGCGCAGACTCAGCTCGATGGTACGCGCAACGATGTTTGGGCCGGCGGCGCCGCGTTGCATATCCGTTTCCCCTACGTGCAGGTCATCGAAATCAGTGCGGCGCGAAACCGCGCCAACCAATTGGATTTGGTCTTCTCCACCGGAGTGCGATTCTAATGATCTACGAGAGTCTGCGCACATTGTTATTCGCGGGAGATCCCGAGAGAGTGCATGATCGCGTGCTCGCCTGTCTTGAGTCCGCGGGGAAAAGCTCTGCGGGGCGCGCGCTGGTGTCGGCAATTGCGGGGAACGTTCCCACGGAACCTGTCCGCACGATGGGGTTGTCTTTTGAGCATCCTATCGGGCTTGCCGCAGGATTCGACAAGGATGCCCGTGCGTTGCGCGGACTCTTTGCACTTAAATTCTCCTTTGTCGAAATCGGTACTGTCACACCGCAGCCGCAACCCGGTAATCCCAAGCCGCGCATGTGGCGCTTTCCCGAAGCTGCTGCGCTGGTCAATGCGCTTGGCTTCCCCGGAGAAGGCATGCTCGCGGTCAAACTACGGCTTGCGAAACTCCGCGAACAGGATGCGTTGACTCGCCCCATCGGCATCAATCTCGGCAAGAACGCCTTCACACCACTTGCAGAAGCGGCAGGGGATTACAAACTTGTGCTGCGCGAATTGCTCGAACTCGGCGATTACTTCGTGGTTAACGTGTCGTCGCCGAATACGCCCGGTTTACGCACGCTTCAACAATTGGATTCTCTGCGCGCGCTCCTCGACCCGTTGCAGCAGATTGCCGTAAACAACAAACCTCTGCTGCTCAAAATCGCACCCGATCTCGCTGATGAAGACGTCACAGACGCCGCGCGTGTTGTAAGCGAACTCGGCCTCGCAGGAATTGTCTGCGCAAATACCAGTATTCGCCGTGACATCGTCCCGGGTGCTGACAATCTCGACCGCGGAGGACTGTCCGGTGCACCGATCTACCCGCGCATGCTGACTTGCCTGAAGTTGCTGCGAAGTGAACTTCCTCCAGAACACACTCTGATCGCAGTCGGCGGAATTGACTCGGCCGCGCGCGTGCGCGAATGCCTGTACTCCGGTGCGCAGCTTGTGCAAATCTACACGGCGTTCATCTATCGTGGTCCGCAGGTCGTCAGAAAGCTGCTCGGAGCGACGTCATGAAGTTCCTTCTGTTCATGTCGGTATGCCTGTTGCTCTCATGCGGCAAGCCCGACCATTCACAGCCGGGCGTGCAAAAAGCCCCCGTCACGTCGCGCGACGATTCTCTCTTTCTCGCGGATGACTGGGAGGAACTGGGGTGGGATCAATACTCTTACGAAGACTACGATTCCGGTCTTGTCCTGTTCGATTCTGCGCTGAAATATAATCCGGAGCACTCGCAGGCATGGCATGGCCGCGCGCTGATGCTGCATAAGCTGAAGCGTTACGACGAGGCGGACGTCGCTTATGCCGAGTCAGAGAAGTTCGATCCGCATAACAAGCAGGCAATATGGCATCGCGGCTGTATGAATGCGTCTTGGGGCAGAAAAGAGCAGGCGCTTCGCCAATTGCGCACCGTCGTGTCCCTCGACAGCAGTTATGCGACAACTGTGATGTGGGAGGAGTGTTGGATCAATCTTCGAACCGATCCAGAGTATCTTGAGATTGTCGGAGCACTTAAACGCGAGTGACAAATCCAGTCTCCAACAAAAACCCCGGCCAAATGACCGGGGTTTTCTATTCTTAACCTGAATCGGTTTAGCCTTTTCGCGCCTTCAGCAGCACTTCAAGCTCGTCCACAAGCTCCGTGAACTTCTGCATCGCCGCTTCAATCGGCTGCGGCGTCGACATATCCACTCCCGCGCCTTTTAGCAGCTCAAGCGGATACTTTGATGAACCGCCCGCCAGGAACCCAAGATACTCCTGCAATTCTTTCTCTCCTCCGTCCAGCACACGCTCGGACAACGCCAGCGCCGCCGCCATGGACGTCGCATACTTGTACACGTAGAAGTTCGAGTAGAAGTGCGGAATGCGCAGCCACGTGTAGTGATACTGCGGGTCAATGACAAGTTCCGGCTCGTAGTAGCTTGCTGCAACGCGATAATACAGGTCGCTCAAGGACTCGGCGGTCAACGGTTCACCGCGCTCGTACATACGGTGCATTTCAAGCTCAAACTCGGCGAACAGGGTCTGACGAATAATCGTTCCGTGAATGTTATCGATGTACTGATTAACATACACTAACCGCTTCTCTGGATCAGTCTCCGTCTTCAATAGATAGTCCATCAAAAGCGCTTCATTGAACGTCGATGCAACTTCCGCAACAAAAATCGCATAGTCCGCGTAAATCTGCGGCTGATACTTGTACGTATACCACGTGTGCATCGTGTGGCCGATCTCATGCGCATTCGTGAACACGTCGTCCAGTGTGCCGTGATAGTTCAGCAGCATGTAGGGATGACTCTTGTAGCTGCCCCAGGAGTAAGCGCCGCTGCGCTTGGCTGTCGTCTCGTAGACATCCACCCAGCGGCTGCTGTAAGCCGTTTCCAGCGCTGAACTGTATTCATCGCCAAGCGGACGCAGCGCCGTTTTTATCATGTCCACACTTTCTTCATACGTGAACGACGGTGCGTCGCCCACGATTGGTGCGCTGAAATCATAGAAGTGCAGCTCCGTCAATCCCAGTGCTTCTTTACGTAAGCGACTGTATTTGTGCAGTGGCGCGAGATTGGCTTTCACAGCCGTAATCAGGTTCAGGTAGACAGTCGTGTCCACGTTGTCGTTGTCCACCGCCATGTGCAGCGCCGAATTGTAACCGCGCGCGCGCGCGAAAAAAATCTCCGCTGCCACGTTCGAACCCATCAGACTGGCGAATGTGTTCTTATACTTCATGTATTCATTATGCAGCGTGATGGCAGCCTCACGGCGAACCTCCGGGTTCGAGCTTTCCATCAGGGCACGGTAGCGGCCTTCCGAGAGCTTGATCAGATTTCCCTGATCGTCCCGGATCTCCGGAAACTGAATGTCGGTATTGCGCAGCGCTTCGGCAGCCGATTCTGACATTCCGATCATCTCGCCCGTCATCGACAAGAGCTTCTCTTCTTCCGTCGACAGCACGAACTTCTTCTGCCGCATCTCATTGGCAATGTATTGACGGTAAAGATCCAGACCTTTAACGTCTTTGTACCACTTCTCTAAAGTCGCAGGAGGAATTGAGGTCAACTCCGGTGTGAACCACGACACCGTCGAACCGAATTTCGAGCCGATTACATCTGCGCGGTCGCGTAGCGCGAGATACACTGGATCGCGCGTGTCCAAATGAAGCGACATGTTCGCGTAGGTTACCAAATTCTCCGAGTGTCCTCCGACTTCCACGAGGAGATCGAGAAAGGCTTTCAAATCCTTGCCCGACTTCGATACCTTGCCTTTGTAGCTTTCCAGCTCCGGCAGCTTGCTCTCGATAAACTTGTAATCCGCTTCCCAAGCCTCATTGTTCGGGTACATTGCCGTCAAGTCCCACTTATACTTATCGTCAATGTCCTTGCGTTCGGGGCTTTCCGCGGCTTGGGCGATCAAAACTACACCGAACGCTGTCGCCACGACCAAGGCCAACCGATGGGTCCACATGCTCATGCTGCGCGTCTCCTTGCGGGGGGGTTATTGAAATACATGGATTCCTGTATTGTGAGACTCCAATTTCGGCTCTTTGTGACAGAGTTGCAAGCTGAAAGGGTAACTTTGTCTCACTTTTGTGGTAAGTATTTATTTTTTAACTTATTGGACGTTCGAGATTGTGCAACTTATTATACACTTACGGTTCCAAAAGAGAGGCGCATTTTGCCGAGACATATATTTCCATTCAGTTTATCTGCAGCTTTTTGCTACAGATATGTTAGAGGATTGCTCTTCCTTTCTCAGCTTTCGGTGACTTTGATGTCTTGACTTCACCACCGAAGTAGCTATATTTGTTTCATAGCATTCGGCCGTGCAGGCGATTGACAAATACGTAAGAGACGAATGGAGTCGCAAATTCCGAGAAAATGATTGTTAAGCTTTTGGTTTGATTTGCGTTTGCTTCGGCGGATGGCGACACAAACCCTCGAGTAATCGAGGGTTTGTTGTTTCTGTGTATTTCAATCCTCTTCATTGCACCGATTATTTCATTTCGCTGACCCACTTATGCGTTGTAAAACGGCAACGCTGTGCTTATATTGTCGTTCGATTCTGTATTTAAATATCGATTACTTCCAACTCTGAAAGGAAACCGCACGTGAAGGTCGTCGTCCGTTTTTCTGTAATGATCGCGTTGCTGATGCTGGCAGCTTCAGCCAATGCCACCATCCGCTTCGTCTCGCTCAATCCCGGCTCCGCTCAATACAGCAGCATCGCCACTGCCTACGCGAATGCGGTCTCAGGAGACACCATCGTGCTGGGTCCAGGGGCATACAATGAAAATCTGGTCATCTCAAACAAGCGTGTTCATTTCATCGGCGCAGGCTGGGATGTCTGCTCGTGGTCCGGTTATGTTCAAATTGCGGGTGCGACATCCACTGGAACAATTTTCGAAGGAATCCGCTTCCTGGGCGGTGGCTACTACACGTTTTACAACAACACGTCAGTAGACTCGATCACCTACCGTCGCTGCAATATCACGGCACAGCCCGGCTGGATTACATTCTATCTTGCTGCGGGTAAGACCTTCTTCACCGACTGCGTGCTGCATAACGCCCATACTCACGTCATTTTTGTTTCGAATGTTCCAAACTCGGATTTAATCATCCGCAACACCGTTTTCAACTGTGTCAACCCCTCTGTGAACAATAATGCGATCAACGGCCCGAACTACGGAACGATTGAGATCTACAACTGTGTCTTCCTGAATTTCGTCAGACCTTTCAACGTTACCGGTGTACCGCAGGTCATCGGCTTGAATAATATCTTCTGGGATTGGAACCCGACCGCAACGTACGGCACGCTGCCCGTCGGGTCAGTTTTCCAATACACGGCAGCAGGAAGCGGCGCACCGGCGTGGCCCGCCTCGTTTACGAACAATATTGACCTCAACAACAATAACCCTTTCATGAATTACGCCACCGATTACTACGAGTATGGAGTGTCCAACCTCCGTCTGAACAACTCGACGGGCGGCAATCTTTGTCGTGATGCGGGCTATCCTTCGATTCTTGACTTGGACAGCACGGCGGCGGACTTAGGGGTATACGGCGGCCCGAAGCCGTTCGTGGATCACGGCGTGCCGGCCTATCCGTTTGCCTTGACCCTGAATATCGACAATCTTGTCGAAGTCGGTGACAGCGTGAACGTCGTCTCATCCGGTCGCATCGGTCCTCGCTACTAAGCGGAGACTAACTACTTATGAGCGTTCGCACAACTTGTGCTCTCTTGTTGTTATGGTCATTGACCGTCTACGGTCTGACGATTACAGAGGCAGAGTACTACTTCAATACGGATCCGGGACCCGGTAACGGTATCAGTATTCCAATCACACCCGGCGACTCGGTGTCGATCACGGCGCTACGCGCGCCTGCGGATCTTCCCGACTCCAATAAGTCACACAGTTTGTTTATCCGCTTCCGTTCGGAAGAGGGGAACTGGGGCAACGCGGAACGGCGCTACTTCTTTCTGCATTATCCGATCACGCACGGATACGCAGGACGCGATATCACGCAGGCGGAGTATTGGTTTGATGACGGGCCGCCCACGATGTTCGATTTGAATGACGATCCACTGGTTGTTCATCCGGTGCTCTTGCCGACAACGGGACTGCAGACCAATCGCGCACACAAACTCTCGGTCCGCTACTACGGGTCGCATGACTTCCCCGGCAGCGTGGAATCCCGCTACTTCTTCCTGCACGAACCGATTCCCGGAGTGGTGATTGGCCGCGACATTACTCACGTCGAGTATCAATTTGACAATCTGACTCCTGTGCTGGTTGACCTCGGCAATAACTTTGAAGTGGACTATTACGATTTGATTCCGGCGGCCGGTCTGACTCCGAATCAGAATCACAAATTCACGGTGCGCTATTTGGACGAGGACGGAAGGTGGAGCAATCCGGAAGCGCGCTACTTCTTCGCGATTCAGCTGGAATCCGGAGCGGTTGAATACGTGGACATTACACAAGTCGAGTATTCGTACAACGACTCGAATCCCGTTGTGGTGGATGTTGCAGACGGACAGTCCATCAATTATTCTGATTTGATTGCCACGCTGGGACTGCAAACTAATCAGTCACACAAGCTGTCGGTGCGCTTTCGCGACGAACGTGGTCTGTGGAGTAATGCCGAAGCGCGCTACATGTTCGTGCATGAAAGTCCGGAAGGCAGTTTGACGCTCCAGGATATCGTGTCCGTGGAGTATTGGATTGACGCCGGCGTGCCGATGACGCTGGACATTGCCGATGCGATGAGCGTTTCTTTGAACTCCTTGTTGCCGCACAATGTCGGAGCAGGTCCGCACGACTTCTATCTGCGATATGTCAGCGAAGCAGGACAACGCGGCAATACGGAAAAACTGCCGTTCTTTGTGTGGTCGGGAGCAGGTCCGAGTAATCCGGCGTATTTAGCCGGAGCGGAGTTTTTCGTGAACGTGGATCCGGGAGTCGGTAACGGCGTGGGCGTGGACTTTGCGCAGGACGGAGCGTGGGACGAGCAGGAGGAGAACGCATTTACGATTCTGACGGGACTGCCTGTCGGTCTGCACCGGTTTGGTATCCGGTTCCGCGATGAGCTCGGCCACTGGAGTCATACGCTGGCAGATACGTTTGTGGTTGGACCGGTGCTCGTGATTTCTGTTTCAGGCAGTGATATCATCCTGAATTGGAACGCCAATCCAGACAACATTCCGTTTACTGTTTATCGTGCACCGGGTGTGGAAGGACCGTATACAGATATCGGAACATCCAACACATTGAGCTACACGGATTACGGCGCGGTGAATTCGTTCGACCGCCGGACGTATCACATTACGACTACGAACAACGGAGTGTTGTCGAGATTCCGATTACCTGATGCGACAAGAGTAGAAAAATAGTTTGCTTTCGATCTGAATGTTGCGGGCGACTCTTCTGAGTCGCCCGCTTATGTTTCAGTATGTTTCGGCTATGGTTGCTTGAGCTGCATCGGCCGGAATGGCTCATTCGCACGATCCACGAACTCTCGCCGTTCAACTTGAGTATCCCGAGTAGAACTCGTCAGAGTAACTTGCCGTGCTGCCGTCACAATGTAGTAGTACTGCGTGACGGGCTGCTGCAGAATTCCTGTATCCAAGTAAGATGTTGACACAGACGTTCCAATCAAGTTCGCAGGCACGGGCGTGAGATTCTCATCCGTGCCGCGATAGATCCGATAGTAATCCGCGCCAGCGGCGGCACTCCACGCCAATTCGATATCTGCCACATTGCCCGCAGTTTTCACGACCAGCGAGTCGGGAGTCCCTAAACCCAATACTCCGCCCGCCCTGACGACTAACTCGTAAAACTGGGTGCCATTGTAGTCACCGTGAAGCCCGTTGAACGACACTTCACTCCGGCCAGACTCGCCCGATGTCAACAGCGTCCGCCAACTTTGGCCCGCAGTCGTCGGACCAACGGCAATCCAGAAATCATTTCCTGCTCCGATACTGACCACGTTGTTGAACAAGCCGTCCACCCACTTAAGATCGCTCCACCCTGTGGAAGGTGCGACATACGCCCTTGTATTCGCAACCTCGCCCGCAGGTGCTGGCGGTGCGTCATAGACGTACAGCGAACACTCCTCCGCACACCCTCCGCTGCCGAATCCCGTGTAGACATATGCGGTATGCAAGTCAAAGTCATCAGGTGCCGTGAACCGGACGCGGCTCCAATGCTCGCTGACATAGTAAGCGACGATCTGTCCGTCGTCATTCGACAGTGTATCCGGCTGTGGATAAGACGGGTAGGTGCTGTTTGGGTCCACAGTCACGTCCAGAACATAGCGGCCGCACTGGTCCGGAAAGTATCCGCTCAGCACCAGGAAGTAGGTCTCCCCGGCACTGAAAGTGAATAGTTGGTCCACATGATTCGGATCCAGACAGCCGTTGTCCAGACATCCCATCCGAAAGTCGTCCGTGCAGCCTCCGCCTTCACTTGCCCGATAGATTGAAACATGCGAATCCCACGACTCCGGCGAGTTGCACAAGGAAATTCTCGCAGTCGTCGCACACTCAGGGGTAAAGTTAAAGAACACATCCTTCGCCGGAATACCGCAATCCTCCCAGTCAATTGCCGCGCAGCAATTGGTTCCGCTTGCTGTAAAGGGAAGGCTCGTAATCGTTGTCCCGGGGCATTGATCGTTGGCCGGAGTACAAACCGTCGAGCCCGGGCCATGGAAGTCGCCACCCAGCGCCTTGCAGTCACACATGCTGATTTGCTCACAAACCGCCTGCTCCTGTGAGTTGACGTAGCAACATGCACCAATGACAGGCTCTACATGCAACGGCGACCACGGCACAGTTGGCATTGCAAAGATCGAATCCACTGGCACCGGCTGATAGAGCAGCTCATTCAACGTCGCCGATCCCTCGCCTTGTATCGCGATCCCTGCATCGTAGTCCATTTCATAAAAGAGATGCAGATAGCTTACTCCGCCTTGCACCGTGACACGTTCGGCAAGCCCCGGATCGCGTTCGCTCAAACTGGTCGGCGCGGGCGCAAACTGACCTCCGTCCGTTCGAGTGACGTTCGTACCGACGCTCCATGCGGAACCACCATCACCTGATCGCGAAATGTACAAGTCGCCCATAGCGATCAGATTGCCGCTCCATTGATTTGGCATCGCCCGCCAGTAAGAACAGTAGAGTACTCCTGTGTCGTCGTCTATCGCCAAACTTGGCTTGCACACCGCCCTGTGTTGTACTCCCGCCGAGATCCCCGCGCCAGGCACTGTTGCATTATCGAACGCCAACGCAATCGGACTAAAACTGTTGGTCCCGCTGTTCCAATACCATATACCAGAGTGCGGATCCGTCGTCGTGGGCATCGGTTGACCAAATTCTGTCCAGTAACGGTATCCGACCACCGTAAACGCGACGTGAATATTGTCATCTTCGTCCAACAAAATTGTATTGTCCGCCCACACGCGCAGCGTGTCACCGTTACAAGCAGACCAGTTTCCTGTTTGGCACACAATATCCGGTCCACAGAAATTCGTGACATTGATCGGCTCGCCCCAATTCAACCCGTTGTCTTCTGAGACCATGATATACAAATCGTTCTGATTCGCGTCCAGAGCAGAGTTTGGCGACACCGGATGCGGGCCGTTCCAGGCGATAACCACACGTCCGGAAACCGGTGAGGCCGCAATGTTCGCGCTAACGGTTGTCAACGTGTCCATAATGCGAAACTCCACCGGCTGGCCGTTGACGATATCCACGGTCTGCCAGTCTATTTCCAGACCGGTCCCTTCGAGCCAAATCGGTGCGCCACGCGAATAATAGAAGGGATAGGGATAACTACTCGAACTCTCCGTGCTCACCATGTGCAAGACGCTGTCGCGGCCAATGGCAATCTTCGGCCACAGAATATTCAACGACCCTGCATTATTGTAAAGCCAGTCCGGAGCTGAATTCGTAAAAGCGCCGGCTCCCGGCAAGAAATCAATTGCGGCGACCGAATGCTGATTCGGGTCCGAAATCACGCGTTCATGGAAAGCCGGAAAGCCCCATCCGTTGCGTTCCACCGCCAACGAGACAAACCCTGCGCGCTGCGCCGTGTTAGCCTGAACACCACCCGGATAGACAAATGAATTCGCTGCAGGTGACTTTACATTATAATACACGTTGCGGGTTACAAAACTTATGTCCCCGTTGGTCCATACAACGTGCACGTTTCCTGCGTTGTCTACTCCGATGATTCGACCCGAAGTGGAATTGTGCTGTATTTCGTAATAGGTCGTTCCAGCCAGATACGTTTGACCGATCGGATCGTCAAGAGTTCTGCTTGAACTCCGAGCAAGTTCCACAACCGGAACTCTCGACAAATCTTCGCTGCCGTCCAGCGGACGCGCAATGTGAACCGGCCCCTTTACCTCGATTCCAAAGTTTGGACCTCGGACAATTTCTAGTGTGCTGCTTTGTTCAGCCCAAGAAATACCTGCCATAAGAAACAGGGCAAGCATAGACATTCTCAAAGAATCTGCTTTCATCGCAAACCTCCAATGGAGAGGGGTCGCTTACATTCGGTCAATTGACGTGATTTCGAGAAGGTATCCCAATCTCCTTCGTATGTCAATAGGTTTGGAAGAAGAAAGAAAAAGATTCTAACTCTGCGTCCCGTAGACTACCGCGATTGACCCGGAAGCGTCACGGACTCTTACACCACTCTCACTACCCCCGCCTCCCGTTCCGCGCCGAGAATAATCTTGAACTTGCCCTTCCGCTCGGGCAGAAAAGCTATGACTGTCGTGTGACCGGCAGGGAGTAGCTCGTAGATTTCGAGCTCCGCAATTTCAAAAATCTCGTCGGCGGGATCCAAATCAAAGCGGTGAATCAGCAACTGGACCGGCCGATTGACTTTGAATTCGAGGTGGGCTGGCTCGAGGACTCCGCTCTTGAGCTTTGTTTCGGCCTGTTGGAGTCTCCTCTCTTCTCGGGTTCCAGAGGGACCTGAGCGGTTCCGGAAGTAGAGAAACCAGAAGATCCCAACCATGAAGGCGAGACCTGCAATCAACTTCCAAAAGCCTATTGGGTCCACAATAGTCCCCTAATCGCTACGCTGTAACTTGTGACATAACATTCTCTTAACAAACTTCACCTCAGACTATTTCAAGATTAAACGACTCTACATCCAAGTGTTTCGACAGCTGTTGCGAATCCGGGAACAATCGTGAAAGCTCATGCGTCTAATAATTGCAGCCGGATGAATCAGGGTCTTCCGCTGCAAGCAGTCAACTAACCTCAGTAAGGAGTGCATCATGGTTATTCTCAGTGTTCAGGAGGCTGCGAAGTTTCTCGGAAAGACCCCGGCCGCTCTGCGTAACGGCTATAAGCGGTGGGGGGTTCCACACTTCCGGCTCGGCGGCCAGATTAAGTTCACTCAAGAAGCCCTTCAGGAATGGGTGGAAAAAGGGATGACCGTCGAGACGGGAACGGGCGCACCAGCCAAAAATGGTCGCCGCATCCGCCGGGCGGTGGAAACGAAACCAACTTCGCATACGGGCACGCACGTCGCCTGACCTCGAAATTAGGACCCTAAGAATGCGGGCACCGGAGACGGTGCCCGTTTCTCTTTGTAAAACTTAGAGTTACTTGATAAGCGTTGATTTTTCTGTAAGTTAGGAATGTCTTGAACTTGCAGGAATTGGTAAGTTCGTGACGAATTTGGAGATTGGGAGTTTTCTTCGTATATTCGGCCACGCATGATGAATGGGCTTGCCCGCAACCATCCTCTGCAGATCGATTTCAGTTAGTGTACGCCTGTCCGTCGATTCGCCGAATACGTCCCTCGTCGATTCCGAAGCAGTGTTCCACGGAAGTCGAGCGAGGGCATTTTGCTCTCTTAGTGTAGTAGCGAAGGACTTAGTAGTTTGTTCGCGTTTTCAAAGAGGGACGATAAGGAGAATAGACGATGGCAACACGTCTTTATGTTGGAAACCTTCCGTTCAGCGCGACGGAAGACGAATTGCGTGAAGTGTTTGGTGCTCATGGCACCGTCGAAGCAGTCGAGCTCATGATGGATCGCGCCACGGGTCGTCCCCGCGGGTTCGCCTTCGTGCAGATGGACGCTGACGGAGCCAAGGCTGCTATCGAGAAGCTCGATGGTCAGCAAATGGGTGGCCGCACGTTGAATGTCAACGAAGCCCGCGAACGTACGGCAGAGCGCCCCTCGCGCCCGCGCCGCGAATCCCGCTGGTAAAGAAGTCGCCATACTCAGGGCTTAGTTCCTGAACGGCGATTCATACTTGGCAAAGTGAAAGCCTGTCCTGTGAAGGACAGGCTTTCTTGTTGGGCGAATCTCGAAGGGATTCCCAGGAGAGGCATGACAGCGGCTTAGAGGATTTCCTCGTCCTCTTCCCGCCATGCCGGGTCAACAATACAAAGAAACTCCAAATCCTCGGGACCCAAAGCGGTGATCCGCTGAGTTGAATAGGGGGCGATGTAGACGGTGTCGCCCGGGCCGACTTCTGAGGACTGGCCATCAAGCTCAACCTTTCCGAGACCCTTGAGGATGTAATAGACTTCGCTGGTCTTGAGCCTGTGAAGTAAAGAAGTTAGCCCGGGAGCGAGTTTTGCATAAGCCAGAGAGTAGCCCAGCGCAAGCACCTGCTTATCTGGATGCAGGATTTCCCGCAATTGGGTCTCGTCTCCGGCTGTAAACTCTTCACATTCAAGCAGTCGCTTTATCATTCAGAGATATTTCTCCGGTTTTTGCTGAACTCGAACCTGTGGACTATGAGCCACACTATTTTCGAGAGAATATTCCCAGTAAATAGCCGTCCGGTAGCGCGAACATTGCGATAAATCCCATATTTTCAGGGAGTGGCCGCTTTTCTTGCACGGTTTTGGCCCCGAGTTTCTCGGCTTTGGCAAGTGTGGCATTGATGTCCTCAACTTCAACATAGTTTTGGCCCCCATTGTCCACAATCTTATCCATTTTGACCAATCCGGCGGACAAGCCCGCTGACTCGCCGTTCAGGTCGATCATCCAGTAGTTTTCCATCATCGGGACGACTTTCCAGCCGAAGAGCTTGGTGTAGAAGTCGGCAGCCTGAGCAAGGTCGGTGGTGACAAGCTCAATGTGGCAGAAGCTGTGCATTGGTCCTCCGGGGCTTGATTGTTTGAATTTACAGTCTTTTATTTCGCGGTTGCGAACCGGACGTCAAAAGGATAGACTTTTTGCTGGACTTCCGCAATTCACCGCACGCATTCTCACTAAAAAGCATCGACACATAGAAGGAAGAAGCAACGCATGACGCTACGTAAAGGTCTCTTTATTTCGACAGCACTTCTGCTCTGCGGCTTGGCCGGAGCCTTATTTTATCCAAAGCAAATCTCCGCGGCTGCTCTGGAGATCGGGGCCAGCGCACCCGGATTTGAACTGAAGGATGTGAGCGGCCAAATGGTTTCGTTGTCCGGCGGAGCCGGCGAAAAGGGGACGCTGATCGTCTTCACCTGTAATCACTGCCCGTTTGCCATTGCCTATGAAGACCGATTGATCGCCTTGGCCAATGAGTTTCAAGCACAGGGTATCAACTTCATCGCCATCAGCCCGAATGATCCGAAGATCAAGCCCGAGGATGGCTACGAAGCGATGCAAAAGCGCGCCAAAGACAAGGGCCTGCCGTATCCGTATCTGATTAATGAAGACGGAGCGATTGCCAAGGCCTACGGCGCGGCACGCACGCCCGAAGCCTTCCTGCTGGACAACAACTTGAAGGTCGTCTATGCCGGTCGGATTGACGACAATACGGAAGTTAAAGAAGTTAAGACGCATGATTTGCGGAACGCGCTGACTAAACTTCTCGAAGGCAAAGCCAGCGAGATTGATCCCAAGAAGACCGCTGCGTTCGGCTGCACGATCAAGTTCAGGAAGTAATCAACTATGCGGGTCCGCCTCGCAACTTGGTTATGCGCGTTCGGAGTGCTGCTGAGTCTGCACAGTCTTCTGCATGCCTCACCATGGGTAGTGGGTTACTCAGGCGCGCCGGGTACTCAATCCTGCGCATCTTCCTGTCACGGTGGAGGAAGCGGCACGGTAGTTCTGCAGGGATTTCCCGAGAGCTACTTTCCTGATTCGACATACCTGATTCAATTGACGAGCAGCGGCCAAAGCATCAAGAATTTCAACGCCTCCTGCCGCGTGGGAACAGGTTCGCTGATGGCCGGTATACTGATGGGCAGCGGCAACACAGTGACCTATTCAGTTCCGGCGGAATTGAACGGTGTGCATCTTTCAGTTCTTGACCAAGCGACGGCACAGTTCTTCTGGATTGCACCTCCGGAGGGCAGTGGAGAAGTCCGGTTGTATGTCGCTGCGCATCAAGGCAATGAGGACGGCCCCAATACAAGTTTGGTGCTCGTTGCGACGGAGAACGAATCCTCTTCCGCCGGAGAGTGGATGCCGAGTGCCTTCGAGTTATCGCCTCCGTATCCCAATCCGTTCAACAGCAATACGCAGTTGACGCTAACGTTGACACGCGAGAGCAACACGGTAGTTCGGATATTCGACGTGACGGGACGGGAAGTCAGCACGCTGCTTTCCGAGCGACTGGGCGCGGGACAACACCGCCTTGAATGGAATGCGGCTCACGCAACCGCGGGACTTTATTTCATGACTGTTGAAAGCGGCGATTTCCGGCAGACGCAAAAGCTGGTCTATCTTCCATAGCAGACTACGTCCCGCAGCCAGAAGAGCCTTACTCAAATTTGACCTTTCGAACAATCAATCATAATTAAACTCCGGTGAGACCCGCCGGGAAAGGGGAGACAACATGAAGCGGATTCTACTCTTGCTTCTGCTGGCTTGCGTGCATGCAAGCTATGCTACCATTCACATCGTCAACGTCAATGCCTTGTCATTTTCTCCGGCGAATCTTACGATTCAGCAGGGAGACACCGTGCGCTGGATCAAACCTGCGGGCGGATTTCACAACGTCGTGGAGGTTTCTACTCCGCCGGTCTTCAACAGCGGCGAACCGACCAGCAACGCGTTTACGTACAACTTTGCCTTCAACGCGCCGCTTTCCGGCACATACAACTACGAGTGTATTGTGCATGCCTTCTCGGGCATGACGGGCACTGTGACGGTTCAAGGCGGAGGCAATCCTCCGGACGCCCCGACGTATTTGGGTCCGATGAATGGCGCAACGGGTCAGCCGACCAACGGAACGCTGTCGTGGAATCCCTCCGCCGGCGCTGAACATTACATTGTTCGGCTGGGAACCAGCAATCCGCCGCCCGTCGTGAACAACAATTTCACCGGCACGACTTACAATTACTCCGGCTTGAGCGACGGAACGATGTATTGGTGGCAGATTACGGCAGTCAATCAATTCGGCCCTGCCGATGGCAATATCTGGTCCTTCACTACTGCCGTGCCGATTCCGCTGCCCGGTCAGGCGACCAATCCGGATCCTGCGGACGGCTCAACGAACGTGCAGATCACAACGACGTTGGTGTGGGACGCTGCGAGTAACGCGGTGAGCTATGAGATTTTTCTCGGCACGGCAGAGCCGTTGGTCTCCATCGGAACTACCAATCTGACCTCGATTCAGCCTCCGAGCGATCTGTCGCATGAGACGACGTATCTTTGGCGTGTGAATTCGATTAATGAAACGGGAACCACGGCCGGTTTGCTGTGGAGTTTCACGACGGAAGCGGCTTCCGCGGCGGATGACGCCGTACTTCCCAAGTCGTTCAAAGTCGGCGCGGCCTACCCGAATCCGTTCAACAACAATGTGCGAATCAACCTGTCGGTGGCTCAAGAGAGCCAGCTGCAGGCGCGCATCTTTGACATCTCCGGACGTGAGGTCACGACGCTGGCAAACGGCAGGATGAATGCGGGCGAGCACCGTCTTGAGTGGAACGCCGCAGGTCAGTCTGCGGGCCTCTACTTCCTGCATGTGACAGGCGCAGGCATCACGCAAACACAAAAACTCATCTATCTGCCTTAGTTCGCTGTCGTCCCCCCACTCTAAGCAACGGGAGTGGGGGGACTCTTCCTTCGATTCTCCCGAGGTACTGCTTCAATGATCCGCTCCGCCTTGCTTGCGCTTTGTCTGTTCGTTTACGCAGTTTCGTCAGTTGCTAATCCATCAAATCGTGGCTACTCCGGCGCTCCCGGGTCGCTGGGACGCTGTGCATCGTCGTGTCACGGATTGGGAGTCGGCACGGTGCAAGTCAGCGGCTTTCCCACAGACTATGTTCCGGACTCAACATATCTGATTACGATCGCCGCGTTGTCAGGACAGTCGATCAAGAACTTCAACGGGTCGGTGCGAGTCGGAACCGGATCCGTCACGGCGGGCGTCATTACGGCAGGTCAGGGCACTCAAACGTACAGCGTCGCACAGGAGCAGAATGGCGTTCACCTGTCGCAATTGGACCGGCAAAGTGCAACGTTCAACTGGCGTGCGCCTGCTGCAGGCACGGGTGTGGTGAGGATGTATGTGGCGGCGCATCAGGGCAACCGCGATCAGGGACCGAACACGAATATCACGCTCGTGGCAAACGAGCTTGTGCAACTCAATCCCCCCAACCAAGCAAGCAATCCTGCCCCTGCGAATGGAGCAGAAAACGTGAGTTTGCCAGTGACTCTCAGCTGGAGCGCGGCGACGGGTGCAACGTTCTACGAGTTGTTCTTGGGTGAACCAGAGTCTCTGATGTCACTGGGGACGACGACTACCACGACATTCACGCCACCTGACGTCATGGCAGGCATGACCTATTGGTGGCGGGTGGATGCCATCAACGAAGCGGGAACAAACACCGGAGAGGTGTGGAGCTTTACGACTGAAGCTCAGTCCTCCGTGCATGAAGATGTTGTGCCCCGAGAGTTCGTGATGGGGGCCGCATATCCGAATCCGTTCAACCCCGTCGTTCAAGTTGATTTGAGTATTCCCTTCACTACTGAACTGACCGCACGGATCTACGACCGCACGGGACGGCTTGCTGCAACGCTCGTCGATCGCGCGAGTGTTTCAGGAGCAGTGCGATTGGGGTGGAATGCAAGCGGTCATGCCGCGGGACTCTACTTCCTGAAGTGTGAATGCAATGGCTTCACGCAAACGCAGAAATTAGTCTATCTTCCGTAGCATCGGTCTGCGTTTTTTCGTCGAAGTCGCCGGAGATTGATGATGAAAAGGACTCGCCAACGCGAGTCCTTTGTGTTTACATGGGGTGATTTCGGGAACCGAAATCAGCGTGGACAAGCACTATGTGAGATTCAGCGACTTGATGACGAGCATCTTCTCAACCTGCATATCGCGGATGGAATAGGGGATGCCGCCGACTCCGAATCCCGAGTGCTTCAGCCCGGCAAACGGCATCCAATCCACCCGGAAAGCGGTGTGTTCATTAACCATGATTGCCGAACCGTTCAGACGCGAATAGGCTCGCATCGCTGTGTCGATGCTGCGTGTGTACACTGCCGCTTGAAACGAGAAGGGGGTGTTGTTCGCACGCGCAATGGCATCGTCGAGTTGCTTGTAGGGATAAACACAGATTACCGGGCCGAAGATTTCCTGAGTGGAAACTTTGGATTGCTCCGGCGCGTTCCACAGCACCGTACAGGGATAGCAGGTTTCAGATAACGGCTCGGCTCCACTAAGCGGCACGGCGCCTTCAGCCACCGCCTCGCGCACCCACATGTTCACGCGGGTGACCTCCTGCGGGCGAATCAGCGGGCCGATTTCGGTGTCATTCAGAGTCGGGTCACCGACTTTCTGCTTCTTGGCGACTTCGGCAAGTGCTTCCGCAAACTCAAAGGCTATGGACTCATGGACATAGATGCGCTGTGCAGAAACGCAGACCTGCCCGGCGTGATAGAAGCCTGCTTTGGCAATCGGGGCGACGGCGGCACGCCAATCGGCATCCTCCGCAACGATCACAGGCGCAATTCCGCCATGCTCAAGAGCACAGCGTGCGCCGGGTGCAAGTTTGGAGCGCAACATCCATCCCACCTTCGCGCTGCCGATGAAAGTGAGAAAGGCTACACGCGGATCGGTGGCAAGTTTCTCTGCGACGGTTAAGTCATTCGTAATGCACGCCTGACACCACTCCTCCGGCAAACCCGCTTCGCGCAGCATCTGGACAAAGCGAAAACAGGAAAGTGGAGTGTCGTCGGCGGGCTTTACTATCACCGGGCATCCCGCGGCGACGGCTGGGCCGACCTGATGTGCGATGAGGTTCAGCGGATGGTTGAATGCGCTAATCGCAACGACCACGCCAATCGGTTCGCGGCGGGTGACGGCGAGCTTTCCCTGAGATGCCGGGTTCAGGTTCATCGGAATCTCACGACCTGCGTCTGTGCGCATGGTCTCGATGCAGACACGAATACTGTCGGCGGCGCGAGCGACTTCAACACGTGAATCTATCAGTGGTTTGCCACCCTCCCGCGCTGCTTCGAGTGCCAACTCCTCAGACCGTGCGAGGATAATCCTTTGCAGCTTCTCGAGAATTTCCAAACGTTTTGGCAGCGGAAGCCAGGCGTCGTGATCACTGAACAGATTATGAGCGGTGTTCAGGGCCATCTCAATCGCCTCCGCTCCGGCATTCTCCACAGATGCAATTGGCTTACGGTCGAAGGGAGCCACAACATCGGTGCGCCCTGCGGGCTTGGCTCCCGGAATCATCAATGGAAAGTGGTCCATGTGCCTCATTTGCAGTTTGTTTGTCTTTAAAATAGGAAATTCCACATGAAAGGGCAACTCTTCGCAAGCCAAAAACCGCCTCAGCTTCGAAGCAATTTGCAGGATTTGGAGTTTCAGGGCTTTGCAGTCTAATACGACTTGCATGAAGACTCTAAAAGCCTAAATTGAAAGGGTAAGATCATCCTGAGGCCTGCATGACCGAACCACTGCTTTCCAGTCCCGCCTCGGTGCTCGCCGTCCTGGCCATCACCGCTGCGACCTTTTTCTGGCTTGAGCGCAAGACGCGCTGGAAGCTCTTCGAGTTTGTCCCTCCGCTATTATTCATCTATCTGTTGCCAGTCGCCTTTTCCAACGGCGGCATAATCCCTGCCAAATCGCCTGTCTATACTCAGCTTTCGGATCTTGCGCTCCCGATGTTCCTCACGTTATTGCTCCTTAACGTCGATGTCGCTGCCACCTTCAAAGTCATGGGCAAAGGGGTGTTCGTGATGCTTGCCGGAACGCTGGGAGTGGTGCTTGGTGCTCCGATCGGCTATGCGCTGGTAGCGGGTCAGCTTGGGCCGGAAGCATGGAAAGGTTTCGGCACGCTGGCTGGAAGCTGGATAGGCGGGACGGGGAACATGGCGGGAGTTGCAGAAGGTCTGGGCACAAGCGGCACCGACTTCGGCCTTGCGGTGATTGCCGACAACGGGATCTACCTGATCTGGTTGCCGATTCTGTTAGCTTCGAAAAACATCGCCGACCGCTTTCACAAGTTTACCGGAGTCTCTGACGACCGCGTGCATCAGATGAAGGCGGCTGCCGAAGCGTTACAGGTCAAGAAAGAACCGCTCGCAATGCGCCACTTGGTCTATCTGCTCGCGATTGGTTTTGCGGTGACTGCACTATCCGAAATGATTGCGGCAGTCCTGCCGCCGATGGAGCCAGTGGTCTCAGAAAAGACCTATCGTATTCTGCTCGTCACAACTTTTGGGTTGATACTATCCGCCACTCCTGCGCGCCGCATTCCCGGTTCACAGGAACTTGCGATGGCGCTCATCTACCTCTTTGTCGCAAACATGGGCGCGAAGGCGAGCCTCGAGGGACTTGCCGGCCAGGCGCCGTGGTTTCTATTAGGCGCAGGCGTGTGGATTCTCATTCACGGTGCATTTCTGCTATTGGCGGCACGGCTCTTCAAAGTGGACGTGCATACTGCGGCTATCGCCTCGGCGGCCAACATTGGCGGCGCTGCATCTGCTCCTGTGGTGGCGGCCTGTCACGATGAGCGATTGGTGCCGGTTTCGATTCTGATGGCAATGATCGGTTACGCAATCGGTAACTACGGAGGATTCGCGGCTGCCTACTTGTGCAGCCTGTTCGCACCATGAGTCACGAGATTCCGATGTTCTATGATCTCGCGATCATACTGGCCTGCTCCCTTCCGGTGCTGTTTCTTTCGCGCCGGATCGGGCTTCCGCCAATTGCGGGGTTTGTCCTCACCGGGATTCTGATCGGCCCTTCGGGGCTGGGATTTATCAAGAGCATGGATCACGTCGAATCTTCCGCGGAAGTCGGTGTGATCCTGCTGCTCTTTATCGTGGGTTTGGAGCTCTCGCTCTCCGGGCTGAAAAGCATGTCACACCGGGTCCTGTTCACCGCGATTGCACAGGTCATCGTCACAACCGGAGTCATTACCGCGCTGATGATGTCTTTGGGATTTTCCTTTTCCACGTCGCTCATCGCAGGCTTCATTGTCACGGGATCTTCTTCGGCAGTTGTGCTTAAGCCTCTCGCGGACAAGGGCGAGCTTGCCACGACTATGGGTCAAATGGTCGTGGCGATTTGCGTCGTGACCGACCTGGCCGCAGTTCCCATGATGATGACATTGGGAATTCTTGGAAGCGGCGACTTCTCAATGTACTTTGTGTCGATACGCGTTGCGCTTCTGGTGATCTGGTTATTGGCTCTCTACTTGCTTGGGAGATGGGTCATTCCAGCGCTGATGCGCTGGCTGGTTAAGATACAGGCCCCCGAAGCAATTCTGCTGTTTGCGATTTTGGTTCTGCTGGTGATCGGCGCCCTGAGTTCTCTCGCTGGACTATCGCTCGCGCTCGGCGCCTTCGCTGCAGGAATAATTCTCTCTGAGAACGAGTTCACCGCTCACATCTACTCGCAGGTTCAATCGTTCGGTGTGCTGTTTTCCTCGCTCTTCTTCGTGTCCATCGGCATGCTCATGGACTTGTCGTTCGTTGCGATGAACTTTGACAAAGTAGTCCTTGTCTGTGCAGCCGTTGTGGTAATCAAGACTGTCGTCGTCGTGCTGATCTCTCCGGGATTGGGCATGACGCTTCGGGAACGTGTGCAAGGCGGTATCTATCTGGCTCAAATCAGTGAATTCTCTTTCGTATTGCTCTCCGCAGCTCTCGCCAGTGCCCTTATCACAAACTTTGAGTTCCAGTATTTCATTGCAGCCTCCAGCGTGACGCTGGCATTGACGCCGTTAATCATGCAAGTCGCGCCGCATGTGGCGTATCGTGCCGGAAGACGACTGGGAAGTGAAGTACCGCAGAATATCGTAGAACTTCCCGAGCAGTCTCGTCCCAAGCCCGCGGTTCTGATAGTCGGGTTTGGACTGAACGGACATAATGTTGCGCGAGTCCTGCGTGAGGCTGGAATTTACTACGAGATTCTTGAATTCAACCCGAAGACAGTGCAGCAGGCCCGTGACGAAGGTGAGATTATTCACTACGGTGATGTCACGCACACCGGTTTTCTGGAGTATCTGACCGTCGGAGAATTTGACAGCGTGGTACTCGCAATCTCGGACCCTGCGGCCACGAGACGCGCTGTCACAACAATTCATCGACTGAATCCGAACGCACATCTGATCGTGCGCACAAAATACGTTGCAGAAGTCGAAGAACTGGAGCGGCTGGGCGCGACACTTGTCGTTCCCGAGGAGTTTGAAACCTCGCTGCGCATCTTTGTCGAGTTGCTCACCCATTATCATATCCCGCCTCATATCGTTGCGGCGCAGGTGGAAGCGGTGCGCAGTCAAAGTTACGGAGCGTTGCGCGGGACAGCAATTGGTGGCGACCGGCTTTCTCAGCTCCTCATGCAGCGGCTTGTCGAGGCCGTCCCGATTGCCGAAAACAGCAAAGCGCGCGCAAAGACTTTGCACGCGCTGGGATTCTCGAACGAGAGCCGCTGTCAGGTTATCGCGCTATTGCGGGGCGGCTGCTCATATGCAGGTGACTTTCTGAATACGCCGCTCGAAGTAAATGACTTGGTCGTCCTTTATGGCGACCATGCCGCGCTTAATCTGGGCGTTGCGGCTCTGGTCCCGCCGAGGTAGACTTCTCTTCTCGCTTTCTGAAGAAGATTGCGCCGAGCTTTTCGCCACCTTCCTTGAAGCGCCGCAGGTATCTTCTGGCCCAGGCATACTCGGTCGCTAAAATCGCCAAGCCAATGGGGATGACAATAAAGGCCGGACCGGGCAACACGATCAGCAGAACACCGACTCCCAATACTGTGAAACCAATGAGAGTCCGCACCAACCTGAGCGCGGTCGCGAACGCTGAGTTGCGTGCTTGCCGTTCTCGTTCCGTGCTGATCTGCTTGTGTGATTTCATGAAGGCATATTGTGCTGATTCCACCACCTGAAAGCAACGCGCGAGTCGCTAGTGTCGCGCGCCGTACGTGCCTCCTTCGGCTGTTCTCGGGAGAAGAAGTCGAGGCTGTGTTGCGCGGGAAACTCTTCGAAGACGGTGACGGTATCACCGCCGGCGATCACGTCGTCGCATCGCAAGAGAGCGGCAAGTGGACGGTTGATGAGGTTTTGCCGCGTGCGAACGCGTACCTGCGGAAGGGATTGCGAAAAGAGAAGCAGGTGATGTTTGCCAACGCCGATCGCGTGCTGATTGTAGTCTCGCTGGCTCGCCCGCAAACCAAAATCGCCGCAATTGACCGCTTCGTCGTCGCCGCAATGTTCGGGAAGGTGCCGCCGTTGCTGGTGGTCACCAAGACCGACCTCGATACAAACCATGAGCACCTGCACGAAGTGAGGGAACTTTACGCGCCGTTTGAAATCCCGATCCTCGCCGTCAGTAACGTCACCGGAGAAGGCATTGACGGCGTGAGGCAAATCGTGAGTCAAGGTGTGTCTGCGATCATCGGAAACTCCGGCGTCGGCAAGAGTTCGCTTACGAATTCGCTCGTCCCCGGGATTGAGTTGCGGGTGCGCGATGTCAGCGCGTGGTCAGGCAAAGGCACGCACACGACTTCTGCAGCGTTGCTCGTTCCGTACGGAGAAAGCGCCGCGCTGATTGATACCCCGGGAATGAAGAGCTTCGTCCCCTACGGTCTGACTCGTCAAAACCTCGTGTCACTATTCCCCGATATTGAAAAGCTTGCGTCCAACTGTCGGTTCCGAAATTGCAAGCACATTTCCGAACCGGACTGCGCGGTGGCCGAGGCACTCGACGACGGACAATTGCCAAAATCACGATTCAGAAGTTTTCAAAGAATGCTGAGCGAGGTGGAGGAGGACTACTGAGTTCCACGCGACAAACGAAAACGTTTCTGACTGAAAGGACGGCTATCGCCGTCCTTTGCTTTATGCTTTCGCGGGGTTGCGATGCAGTAGAAAGTCTATCAAGTCAATCTTCGTGATGATATCCCTCGGCACGTCGTCCCTTACAACCATCACAGCGTTGCGCGCGAGTCGGGTGAATATCTCACTCACAGCTTCCAGAGATTCCTCTTCCGTCACCGTCGGGAAGTCGCTCTGAATGATCGGTTCAATGCTCGACTGCGCCGACCCGACTCCGGCCAGCAGGAAATTCAGGAGGTCTGCTTCTTGTATCAACCCTTTCACGCGGCCTTCTTCCACCACCGGCAGCTGTGAAATGCCGTTCGCCTTCATTTTGCCAATCACGTCGCCGACTTTGTCGCCGCACTGCACGGATATCAGCGTAAACGGCAGACGAGCCTGCAGAAGATCGTGCACTGTTCCGAACTGCGATGAACTCTCAAACCCGTTGTAGCGCATCCACTCGTCGCTGAACATTTTGGAAAGATAGCGCGAGCCGCTGTCTGGCAGAATCGTGACAATCACTGATCCGGGAGGAGCCTTGCGCGCGACCTCAAGCGCGCCATAAATCGCGCCGCCGGAGGAACCTCCTGCCATAATGCCTTCTTCACGGCAGAGTTTGCGCGCTGTCGTAAAACACATCGCATCGTCGACCTGAATCATGTCATCGACAAGCGAGAGATCCATATTGCCCGTGATCATGTCCTCGCCCATGCCTTCAACTTTATACACGAACGGCTCGCTCATCTTGCCCGTCTTCCACATGCTGTAGAAGATTGATCCCATAGGATCAATGGCGATGCACTTGACCTTCGGATTCTTCTCCTTCAAGTACTTCGCAATGCCCGCAAATGTTCCGAATGTGCCCACGCACGCAACGAGGTGAGTAATCTGCCCTTCCGTCTGTTCCCAGATCTCCTTGCCCGTCAGATGATAGTGCGCTTCGGTATTTACGGGATTGTGATACTGGTTCACGTAGTAGCTGCCCGGCGTTTCCTTGTGAATGCGCTTCGCGGTTTCGTAGTAGCTCTGCGGAGAGTCTGCGGGCACGTTGGTCGGTGTCACGACCACTTTCGCGCCGTAAGCTTTCATTCCGTCGGCTTTTTCCTGTGACATCTTATCCGGCATCGTAAAGATGCAGCGATAACCTTTCACAGCGGCTACCATCGCAACGCCTTGTCCGGTGTTGCCGCTCGTATTTTCGACGATCAACCCGCCGGGTTTCAATTCGCCGTCGCGTGCAGCTTTCTCAATCATGTAAATCGCGATGCGGTCCTTGACCGAGCCGGAGGGATTCATATGTTCGCACTTAACCCAGATCTCCGACTCGAGACCTTTGCCGATCTTGTTCAGCCTGACGAGCGGCGTATTCCCGATCGCTTCGGTGATGTCGCCTAAACGGTTGTGTGGTTTCGAAGGTTGCATGGGTATCTACAGTTGAAAATAAGAACTCATACGTAAGATGCAAGATGCGTGACAGCTTCCGGATGGCACTCCAAAAACAAATACGGCTCAACAAGTTCGAGTTCCATCAGGATGAACCGCCCGTCGCGTAGCACTCCGTCCACGCGCGCATAGAGCGGAACGTCTTCAAACGGAATTGCGGAGAGAACTTTCAGCGCCTGACAGATCACATCTGCATCAACCTGTGTCGTCTCCTGCTGCCCTCCGTAACGCGGCTGCACGCGAAAATCGCCAGAAGCAGGCGTCTTTAACACTGCATGCGAAAATGTGCCGCGAAAGAATATCAAGGAATATTCTCCCGGAGTAAGGATCTCCGGAACGAACTCCTGCAGTAGCAGGTCCTTGTGTCGCGCAACATCCTTCAGTTTGTCCGTAACTTCGGGGATGTTGTCGGTCGACACGCAAAAGGTATCATAGGCTCCCGCCGAAACCGCTGGTTTGATGACCGACGGCTCGGACACATGGCGACGGAGCATCTCCTCGCAGAACGTGCCGCGCGGTATCCACGTCGTTTTCGGGATCACTACTCCCCGTTCCTGAAGCTCGAGCAGATAACGCTTGTCCATGTTCCACCGCAGTATTGCAGGCGGATTGTACAGGCGAATGCCCGCGCTCTCAACGCGCTCAATCCACTTCAGAAATTCCGGCAAACGCCAGCTATAGTCCCATGTCGTGCGAACGACAATCTGCTCGCACTCGCGCCACGATTCACACGGATCGTCCCATATGATGATCCGGCAGGCGCCGCGTCGTGTCAATTCTTCAAAGAAGAGATGTTCGCCGCCGGAGAGTTCGGGATGAATACTCGCCGTGGCCAGACCTATCATTGAACCGCAACCAACCGCGCAGGCTCGTCGGTTATCACGCCCGAGACTCCCAACTCTATCACACGCTTGAACTCTTCAGGATCGTTCACTGTCCACGTGAACAACGGCACGTTGTGGATCTGAAAGAAACCTGCCAATTCCGGCGTAATCAGTTCATGCCAAAAGGCGATGCCGCGCGCACCGCATTGCTGCACCAATTCGAGCGCGTCAACTAATTCAATTCGCTGCGCGACGATCCAGATTGCAGGTACGTCCGGCGCCAATGCGCGATAGGTCGCGACGACTTCCGGCAGGAAACTCGAAAACAGAAAGGTATCCTTGGGCAGCGTCCCCCGAGCGATCGCGATAACCGTTTCCTCGTGACCGCCGACTTTCACTTCGATGTTCACAAACCCCCGGCCCGCCAGTTCGCGCAGCACTTCGTCGAGCGTATGAACATGCGCACCAAGACCGTGCATCACCTCGCGTATTTCCGAGAACGTCAAGTCAATTAATCGCTCGCCGGTTACAAAGTTGTCGTCATGATAAACAACCGGCACGCCGTCACGCGTAATCTGCACGTCCAGTTCGACACCGTCTGCGCCTTCATCTATGGCGATGTGAAAGGAATCAATCGTGTTTTCTCGCGCGTTCTTCGGCGAACCGCGATGGCCGAGAATGATCGGTCGGCCGCTCACAACTTGTCGAAAGCGATCAACCACGGGAAAAGAGTTTGGATTTTGCAGGTGAAGAATTGGATTTCATGCGAGTCGCTTCATGGCAAGTTTGATGCGATCGAGCGGTTGCGTCAGCGCAAGCCGGATATAGCCGGTGCCTTCTTGACCAAAGCCGCGGCCCGGCGTCACAACGACGTCGTGCTCCAGCGCACGCTGCACGAACGGCAACTCGTCGTCACCGACTCGCGCCCACACATAGAACGTGGCCGGACTTTCGATGACATCGAGGCCGAGGTCACGCAGCGCTTTTTCGGTATATGCACGGCGTTCGCCGTAAATCCTGCGGATGGTCACGACTTCATTCGGCGGTTGTGTACCGCGGTAACCTGCAAGCCCGTCCGCCATTGCGCGCTGAATCATCAACGGCGCGCCGGAATCGATTTGCGACTTGACTCTAACGAGCGCCGAGATCAAGTCTGCGCGTCCAACACAAAAGCCGATTCGGAAACCCGTCGCGTTAAAGACTTTCGAAAGCGAGTGCATCTCAACGGCATTTTGCGTGTATTGGAGGAATGACGGTGCAACATAATCGCCAAACGTCATTTCGCTGTAGGCATGATCGTGGCATACCACTGTCGTAGGATGCGTATCTGCAAAGTCTGCAAGCTGATGCCAGAATAAGTCAGTAGCAATCGCGCCTGTCGGATTGTTCGGGTAGTTCACGAACAGCATTCTGGTGGTTTCGGCCATGTTCAGGTCCGGCAGAAAACCATTCTCTTTCGTCAGCGGCATCGTCCGCACGTGGCCGTCGCATAATGTTGCAACGCCTTGCGCGTAGACCGGATAAGACGGCGACGGGCAGGCGACGTAGTCCCCTGGATTCACGAAGGCGCGACCGAGCGAAGACAGCCCTTCCTTCCCGCCGAGAACGACGCACACCTGCGAATCCGGATCAAGCTCTACACCGAATCGTCCTTTGAAATACTTCGCAATCTCTCTGCGCACTCCGGCATCACCGCGCGATGACGAATAGAAATGCGCGTCGGGATCTGAGGCGTGCTCCTGCAGACTTCTGGTAAATGACTCCGGCGGAGGTAAGTCGGGATCGCCGATTCCGAGATTGATGACATCCCGTCCGGCGGCTGTTCGCTCCGCAATCTTCTTCTCAAGATCGGCGAACAGGTATTCCGGCAGTCGGGCAAGTCTTGTTGCGGGTGTAGACAAGGGAGAGCTAATTATTTGTGTCAGTGACTATACTTATTTCGCTTGACAAGAGTTGCACTGTGTGATGCACTCCTGACATCTTCCTCAAGGTGCCGAGCGCAACAGATCGATTTCTCCTTCAAACACCTTTTCCGCAATTGAACGCTGGCGGATTTCACTGAAGTCGTGCGCCACGGTAATGTGCAGTGTCCCGCCGGGCTGATGAACCGCGATCGGTGTGTCAAACCGGAAGTGGCCTATCGCGCAGCCCGCGCACGCCGTGGCCACCGAGCCCGAACCGCAAGCGAGCGTTATCCCCGCACCGCGTTCCCAAACCACGAGTCGGCAACTATCCGGTGACATCACGTTCACAAACTCGATATTTGCGCCTTCGGGAAATGCGCTGTTCTTTTCCAGATTCGGACCATACTTCTCCGCAAATGGAATGTCACGCTCAGGCCCGAAAATGACCCCGTGCGGATTCCCCACATTGACCGCGAGAACATCGAAAGTCTGGTCGTGTGCACTCAAAGTCAAGCTCCGCGGTCCGGCGCTGTTGCTGAAATCGGGTGACGGCATCGTTGTTTCCACAACATTATCTCTACGATACCACGCCCGCTGCACTCCTCCCCCCGTTTCGATCGTCAATTCGCCAGAGACATCATATCCCCGGTCCTTCAGAAACAGCACAAAACAGCGCAGCCCGTTGCCCGAAATCTCCGCGGGCGACCCGTCGGCGTTCCACAGCCACATACGGTGCACAGCTAAGTCGCTGTTTGTGCGTAAAAGCACACCATCCGCCCCAACGCCGGTCTGTCGGTGACAAACCTTACGAACGCGTTCGGGCGTAAATTGTTCCGGGCTTATGCCGTGCCCGTCAAACAGCAGAAAGTCGTTACCGAGACCGTGGTATTTACTAAAGTGAAACATGGTTACAGGCGCAAGTCGGGCCGATTTCGGCACACGGGGTTGCGAGGGGAGGACTAAAATTTCTGTGGCATTGGTGCCAATTCGAGTAGAAACACAATATAAGAGGTTTTTAGTCACAAGGCAAACACCCTTGCGCACTCTTATCTCGTTGTGTATATTGCTATAATTCAACATTAAGTGAACGGACACCCCATGTTCCTTAAAGGCCCGCTCATGCGCTTTCCACTTTGCCTTCTGATACTACTGGTATTCATATCAGCCTCTTCCGCTCTGGCGCGTCCTCAGTATAGTGCGCTGTTCGGACAAAGTTGCTTCCTCTGCCATGTCAATCCTACCGGAAACGGCATGCGCGAACTCTACGGAAGCACTTTTTTTGGTCCTCAATATCTGCCCGTGAAGCCAGTCGAATATGAGTTCCTTGAGAAAATCAAACCGAGGCTCTCTGAGAACGTAACCATCGGAGCCGACCTGCGAACGATCTGGCTCTCCACGAATACGCTTAGTGATACCACGGAAACAGGACTCTCGGCACCGTTTTCCACCAATACCGGTTCAGTCGCACAAATGGAAGGCAATGTCTATCTCGAAATCCGCCCGACGGACCATTTCATGGTCTACGTCTCGCGCGGGGTGGCCGATGCCAGCGGACGAATGGAGGCCTACGGCCTTGCCAACCTGAAAGGCTTCAAGGCGTGGGTCAAGGGTGGCCAGTTTCAGGAAAATTACGGCTACCGCTTTGCCGATCATACCTCCTATGTTCGCACAGGTCTGTGGGCCGGATTCGACGGTGGCGCCTTCTCCGCACCCACTCCCCCGCATTATGGTGTTGGATTAGAGGCGGGCACACGCATCGTGGGAATCGACATGAGCGCATCCTACACCGCCGGACAATCGAACTATCCAATTGACCGCGATCAGCAGAAACGCTGGATTGGACGAATCTACGGACAGAAACGCCTGCCCTTTGCGAAGAAGTTCATTGCCAGCGCTGGCGCAAGTGGGATGCACGCACCCGGCAAAGCCCGCGATCCAGAGCTTGGCTTCCCGCAGGCCGCATCCCGCGAAGTAGCGTGGGGAGGTTTCGGCAGCCTTGCCTTTGAAGGCATGCACAACCGCATGGGAACCGGAGGCGGTGCTTCCAATTTCGGCTGGCTGGCCACGACTCTGCTCTTCGAATACGACCGCAAGGATTGGACTCCCTTCTGGGCGCCTTTCGCCGTGACGAGTGCCTACTCGACAGCTCAGCTTGAAATGATGGTCTATCAAGGCATATGGCTGATTGGGGCGTATGACTGGCTTGATAACGCCGAAACGTCAAACATCGCGGGAGAGGCCGAGCGCACGACCATCGGACTCTCCACTTATCTGCTGCCGTGGGTGGAAGTCTCCGCCAAGCATCGGCTGTACTCCACGGAAGAGGCGTCACCGACGACTGGGACATCGCAGCCACGCAATAAGAAGCAGTTCGAGTGTCAATTGCACCTGTTTTTCTGACCTTAAGCTTTCCGCATGTTGAAAACCCGCCACAGTCGCGGGTTTTCTTTTTCGTCTGAGATTCCTTGACAATGCGCCTCAACAATAGCACGTTAGCTGTGGTCGTTTGCACCTTTGAACTTTCAACTACCAGATGGGGAGATGATGATGATGAGAATCCTGTGGATTTGTATTGTACTTTTCTGCGCGAGCAATGCTCTTGCCACGCTGCATACGGTGAACGTGAACTCGTTGTCCTTCAGTCCGGCGAACATAACTATTCAACAGGGTGACACCGTCCGTTGGGTGAAGACCGCTGGCGTTCATAATGTTGCCGAAGTTTCGCCGACTCCCGTCTTTCGCAGTGGCGAACCGACGGGCAGCGCCTTTACGTATACGTTTGTCTTCGCCGCACCGCTTGTGGGGACCTACAATTACCGCTGTGAAGTGCATGCGGCTTCAGGCATGATCGGCTCGGTGACTGTTGAAGCCCCCGCGCCCTGCCTGCCCGCAGAAAACGTTGTGATTGCATGGGAGGCCGATGACCAAGTCGCCTTGCATTGGGTCGCTCCGCAACTCGGTCACTACGACGTATATGGCACGTCTGATGCCACGCTCGTCACGCCGCCGCCCAGTGCGGGCTGGTCGCTTGTTGCAGGGGAAGATGTCCCCGCCCCGGGACTCGCGTCGACCACCCTAAGCAGTTTGTCTGCGCAACAGTTCCTCGTTGTTGTGCACAGCTGCTCCCCGTAGGTATCGTTGACCTCAGATACACAGGGCCGCACTTTCGTGCGGCCCTGCTCGTTTTCAGAAGCTTCGGAATCTACTGGTCCCGTAAGCTCTTCAGTGTTGCTATACTTGACGGCGTGTCCTCATCCGGCAGTTCCGTCGTCGCGGGAAGCCCGGCAAATCGCGGATCTGTGGCCAGCAGCTTGAAGCCGCTCAGTCCGATGAATCCCTTGCCGATTGCCGCATGCCGGTCGCGATGCTGCCCCAGCTCGAACTTTGAATCGTTCAGATGAAACGCCCGCAAGAGATGTAATCCGATCTCTTCATCAAACTTCTTCCAAGTCTCCGCATACGATTCTTCGGTACGGAAGTCATACCCCGCCGCAAAGATATGACATGTGTCTACACACACGCCCATCCGCTCATCCTGCCGGCACTCCCGAATGAGATAACCCAGATGCTCAAACTTCGCACCTAAGTCTCCGCCCTGACCTGCCGTCGTTTCCAGCAGGATTCCCACACCAAGGTTCTCAGTCCTAAGCAGCACCTCCCGCAACGACGCCGCGCAATTGTTTAGTCCGGCCTCTTCGCCCGCTCCCTTGTGCGATCCCGGATGTGTATTCACCCACGGAATCCCGAGCAATGCCGCGCGCTCAAGTTCATCAATGAATCCGTCAATCGACTTGCGCCGCAACTCAGAGTCCGGCGACGAGAGATTAATCAGATAACTGTCGTGCACGAGCACCGGAGGCTCACCCGCCGCTTCCCAGGCTTCAAACCACTGAGTGACCGCTTCCGGTTCTATCGGTTTTCCCCGCCATTGTAGCTGGCTTTTAGTGAATATCTGAATGGACTCGCAGCCGAATTCCATTCCCCACTTGAAAGCGTTGTGCAATCCCCCGGCGGTTGACGTGTGCGCACCGAACAGCATGATGTTTCTCCTCTGAATCTGCGTGTAAGGTAGCGAAGATCCCTCGCATAAACAAGCGGGGCGGACATTGCTGTCCGCCCCGCGTCTCAAGGCTCTAACCCTAAGCTTACTTCATCAGAACCATCTTCGCCTGCGCCGTGAAGCCGTTCGCTTCCATCTTGTACAGATACAAACCGCTCGACAGACCCGTCGCGTCAAACGACACCACGTGACGGCCAGCTTCGAACGATCCGTTCACAAGCTCCGCAACCTTCTGGCCCATCACGTTGTACACGCTGATCTTCACCAAGCCCGCATCCACCAGGTCGAACGCAATGTTCGTCGTCGGGTTGAACGGGTTCGGATAGTTCTGATGCAACGCATATTCCGTGATCACTGCAGCACCCGCGTTCGGAGTCGCTTCCACGCTCGCAAGCTCCTGACGAGCACCGTTCACATCCACAGATACCAGACTGTAGCTGTAAATCGTCCCGTTCGTCAAGTTCCCGTCCACGTAACGATAGTCCGACCCCGTCGCGCTGTTCGTCGCCGCTACTTCCGCGACCTTCGAACCGTCACGAATCACGTCGAAGTGATGAACGTTGTTCTCCGAAAGCGTGTTCCAGTTCAACGTCACCTGACGATCACCGGCCACCGCGTCAAAGCTGCCAAAGTTCACCGGCAAGATTCTGTCGTATTCGAACTTCAAGCAGACGCCCAGAATGTGGCCCTGATCGCCGCCGACGTTATCCGTCACGCAGAGCAGCCAGTCACCCAGCGCGTTCTCGCCGTCCACATCCGATAGAGCCGTCTCAGGTTGGAAGCTGCCGCTAAACGGAGCCGCGCCTGCGCCGATCGGCGTGGCCGCTTCGTCGTCAAACGTCGTGCAGGTGTAATTATCACCGTTGGCTCCGCGACGGTTGGAAAGCTGCACAACCGTGCCCATCGGCGACGTCAATGTAATATCAAGATCGCCATCCCACGTGTGAACCAAATCAAGGCAGACGTCGAGATCGGTAATCTGATACTCGATCGGCACGTTGATCGTGACGCACGTCGTCGGGTAAACTTCGCTGATCGGGTACGTCGTGGCGTCAACCGCAAACGTTGCGTGAGCGTCCGCCTGAGTTGCGCATTCGCAAACACACGGAACATTCGACGGACACGGATTCTCTGCGCAGGTTCCGAAGCGCGTCCAGACACCGCCCAGCACGTCGCACTCGCTCTCGAGCACACCGTCCACACAAAGCGGAACACTGCACACGTCGAAGGGCGCCACGCTGTAGCAGCAGCTCCCGACCGGCGGAACGCACGGCTCAACCGTCAGTGTGTAGTCGCCGGCACCAAAAGAATTATACGCCTCAATCGTCACATAGACGATTCCCTGCGGAACGAACGTGCAGATTTCCGACTGCAAGCCGCAGGCATCGTCATTCGAACCGATATCACCGAGGCAGCAGTCTGTACCTACATAGAGATACGTGTCATATTGCGAGCCGCACAGCGAGAAGCGCCAATCGGCGGAGTACGGAATGCTCACTTGAATCACGAGCTCCTGCGAGGGACGCGTCGGGCAGTCGTTGCCGGAGCCGACCGTCGTGCCGTTCGTAGTACCGGGAGCCGCCAGCGATCCGTCATGGCACGGGCAGGTGATGCCGTCGCCATTGGAGGGAACGCCGTCATCCGATAGCACGAGGCCGAAGCGTCCAGCATTAGTGCTGAACCCGTGCACCAAAATGTAATACGTGGCGCCTGCATCCGTTGCCCACGAAACCGTTGATCTAAGGCTGTTGAGTGTGCAGCTGAAATCGTCGTCGTTGCCGGCCACGCACGTATGCAGGTCGCAACCACAAGTGAAGACACGCAACTTCGTGTCAAAGTCCGTGCACGGTTCGCACGTCGAGGCCGTGAAGGTGTTGCCGTTGCCGACCACCTTGTACCACACGCCGCCGTTTAGCCCGTCGCTGGTGCCGCAGAAGCCCAGGACTTCAGCCGACGTGCCGACCGTCGAACCGTACTGAATGGAGGGAACAGGCGCCAATATGGCGTCTTCACAATGATCCGCGACCGGACCCGGATCCGTGCAGGTTCTCGGGCAATCGCCGCTGCCGCACACTCCATCATTCGAAACATGCAGGGTGTAGGTGCCCCAGGCTATGCTGAATCCGTCTACAACGATGTAATAAGTACGTCCCGCAAACAGGAGCAGGTTCTGAAGGCATGACTGAAGACTACCAAAATCATCGTTACATCCGATAAGGATTCCTGAACCCGGGCAGCCTTCCCAGACATGCAAGCCCGTGTCATATCCCGAGCCTAACAGCGAAACGACCGCGACGACGTCGGCGGCCGGAGTGAACTCATAAACCACATCCGGTCCGCCCGTGCTATGGCAGCCACCAGAATAATCGTTGAGGTAGCCAACCGTCGTCCCTTGGTCACAGTAGGGGATTCCACTGATCACGGTCGCGTTGGCGCACGTCTCGCCACCCTGATCCAGACGGTCCGCGCCGCGAGCCGGGAACAGCAGCTCGTACAGCTCATTGGCACGCGCCTTCTGTGCCGAATAATCCTTGCCTTCGGCCGACAGCGCATTAATTGCCGCCGTCAACGACTCAAGTTCCAACTTCTGAGCTTCACGCTCATCTTCGGCCGCTTCACGGGGCAATGGCTTCACCAGACTGTGGTCATACTGGTGAATCACCTGCTTCGTCGCGTCCGCCGACTTGCCCGAGGTCTCCACGGGCTTCGTCACTTCCTTGCTGCCGCTGGCCAGCGCCGTGCTGACGACAAAGGCCAGCATGGTACAAACAGTCAATAGCTTCTTCATGTTTTGGCTTCCTTGGCTGATTATGGGTTCGTTAGGTCTGTTTGCATTCTTCCTTACTGAAGCATATCAAATATATCCCATACAGCCCCATCGCGCAATCAATTGCACTGCGATTTCGCAAAAAGTTGATAAAAAACGCCAGATTTGTCCGTTTTTTCTTATTCCTGTAAATTAGTTCTTTATGTCAACCTCTGGGTCAGAATTCTTCACTCTCGCTTTGTGAAAGAGGCATCTTGTTTCCAAATTTCAACATTCAAGCGTTCACTTGACTAAACTCTTGGTGGGTCACCTGTAATGTCTAAGTGCCGCTTCGAATGCCGGAAATACAAGCGGGGCGGACATTGCTGTCCGCCCCGCGTCTCAAGGCTCTAACCCTAAGCTTACTTCATCAGAACCATCTTCGCCTGCGCCGTGAAGCCGTTCGCTTCCATCTTGTACAGATACAAACCGCTCGACAGACCCGTCGCGTCAAACGACACCACGTGACGGCCAGCTTCGAACGATCCGTTCACAAGCTCCGCAACCTTCTGGCCCATCACGTTGTACACGCTGATCTTCACCAAGCCCGCATCCACCAGGTCGAACGCAATGTTCGTCGTCGGGTTGAACGGGTTCGGATAGTTCTGATGCAACGCATATTCCGTGATCACTGCAGCACCCGCGTTCGGAGTCGCTTCCACGCTCGCAAGCTCCTGACGAGCACCGTTCACATCCACAGATACCAGACTGTAGCTGTAAATCGTCCCGTTCGTCAAGTTCCCGTCCACGTAACGATAGTCCGACCCCGTCGCGCTGTTCGTCGCCGCTACTTCCGCGACCTTCGAACCGTCACGAATCACGTCGAAGTGATGAACGTTGTTCTCCGAAAGCGTGTTCCAGTTCAACGTCACCTGACGGTCACCAGCAACCGCGTCAAAGCTGCCAAAGTTCACCGGCAGAATGATGTCATACTCAAAGGTCAGGCAGACCCAGTTCAACCAGCCATCGTCACCACCCCACAGGTCGGTCACGGCCAGCACCCACGCGCCGACGGCATTCTCACCGTCCACCGCCGACAGAGGGGAATCCGGCTGGAAGCTGCCGCTAAACGGAGCCGCGCCAAAACCAATCGGAGTGGCCGCTTCGTCGTCAAACGTCGTGCAGGTGAAGTTATCACCGCTGCCGCCATTGCCCAAAGACAGGTCAATGACCGTGCCCATCGGCGACGTCAACGTGATATTAAGATCGCTGTCCCACGTGTGAACGATATCCAGACACACGTTCAAGTCCGTAATCTGATATTCGATCGGAACGTTGATCGTTACGTAAGTCGTCGGAATCAGATTGTTGATCGGATAGGTGGTGTTGTCCACGGCATATTCGCAATGCGTATTCGGATGAATGTCGCAACGGCACACAAACGGCTCGCTGCACGGAGTGCACGTACGTGTCAGCACATACTCTGCTCCGCACGGAACGCCCGTGAAGCCCTGCGGTAAGACCACCGCAATGTAGTCACCGGCAGGCAGGCAGTTCGTATAGCAGGTCGGCACACACGGTGCCGCAGGCATCACGATGATCGGCGCAACCACGCCGCCGCTAATGTCCGCACACGAAGCCATCGGGAACAGGAAGAAATACGCGTTAAACTCTGCGGTCAGGCAGAACACGTTGCTGTCCAGATCATCCGTGACCGTGAACACGAACCAATCGGTGTCGCGGTAGTTCGAACCGTTATACAGGAACGTGCCGCTCGTGCCGCAGAACTCCACACCGCAGGGTAGCGGCAGTGCGCTGAACGCCACTGGATCGTTGCAGCCCGCATTGTACGTATCAATGCTTCCGTCTTCACAAATCGGCTCGCCTTCGGGCGTGCCGTTCGGCGGGCAGACCACGTCACAAACTTGGCAGGCGTCCATCGTCAGCACATAGTCGCCGCAAGCGGCGCCGTAGCCGTCCACCACGATGCAGTAGCTGTGACCGGCATAGAGCTGCACGCACTCCAACAGCGAACGGAAGCTGCCGGTGGAGCCGGGGCACGGGTTGGCGTCGTCGTTACAGGCAATCTCTCCGCCCGGTACCGGTGCGCCGTCATAGATATAAATCTTCGTGTCGTAGCCGGACAGACACAGGCTGAACGTCACTTGCTGATCTACGGTCGGAGTATACGTGTAGACCACATCCTTGGCCGTTCCGCCCGTGAAGGGGCATACTGCGTCATAGTTGTTCTGATAGCCGCACGTGTTGCCCGTAGCCGTGAACGGCAAACCGGGAACCGGCAGAGCGTTGCAGCACAGATCGCCGGGCAGCGGCGTCGGGCACGGGCTGGTCGCGCAATTCACGCCGGACGTCCAAGTGCCGCCGAGTGCCACACAGTCAGCCTCATACATATCTGCGCAGGATCGATTGCACGGATCTCCGTAGCAGCATCTGTACGGAGCCGGAGGCGCGGGTGCTTGCAGATTGAAAATGTAGTTGACATCGGTCATCGAGGAGTAGTAGTTGCCGCACTCGATGAACAGGACAACGCCTGCTGCAAAATTAATCGTGCGCTGTGGGTCTGCGCCACCGCATTCGTCGTCGCCAGTCGTAGACGTGCCACTGCAGCATGTTCCCGCAGTCCAGATCTTGAAGTATGAGTCTCCATCGGAGCCGCACATGTCAAAGACGTGATTCCCGGCATATACCGTTGTATACGTGTAGAACACATCAAAATACGGTCTGCCGACGCAGTCATCGGTCAAACCGTAGGTGCCAGTGTCAGAAAACGGTGCACTTGCAATCACAAAGGCATTGGCGCAGCTTTCGCCACCCTGATCCAGAGTGCGGCTGCCCGTGCGGTCGGCAGGCTCAACCTGTGCATACAGCTCTGCCAGGCGAGCCTTCAGATCCGGAGATTCAATGCCGCGGATCGAATTCTCCGCCAACTGGGCTTCAATCACTTGGATCTGCAACTTCAGCTCTGATGCGTTCTGCGCATCATAGTTCAGGACGTTCACAACGTCCACGTTCTTGACTTCCTTCGCCGCAGCGTAGACCATGCTACAACAAAGTGCTGTCAAAACAAGACAAGAAATCAGGATCTTTTTCATACTTTTTCCTCTTCCTTATGGTAATTGGGTCAAATACACACGCATTTTCGGTATGACTAACATACCAAATATACCCCATACCACTCCGCAACGCAATAAAAATCGGCACCTTTCTCCGAAAATTCGAATTATCGAAAAGAAACTCTTTTATTTCTTAGTTCCTGTAGTTATTCTCTTTACCATACCTCTGGGTCACCCTTATTCAACGGTGCTGACAGATAAGAGGCATACTGTTTCTATCTTGCAGCATCTCGTGCAATTTGCCTTGCCTGGCTCCAAATTTGCCGCTAAGTTCACGAATAGCCTTGACTTTCATATGTCAATTGGTTAGGTTAAAGTGCTTTAGCCTGTATGGCTATCTCGTGGCGTAGAAGATAGACTAACTCCTTGATTTATCTGTGGTTTTGGTTGGCTGCGTCCGCGGTGTCGTTTCTTCCCGTTCATATCACTTGCTGTAGATTCTGCCCTTGACCTCAAGACTTCGACTCTGTTTCCTGCTGTGCGCATTGCTGTTCCCGGCCATCGCTTGGCCGCAGGCGGCGAAGTTGCCGATGTTCTTCAATTCGAACAGCGCGTCCACCAGTGCCGCCGGAACCATCAAAGGCTACATCGGTCAGCCTATCATTGCAGCTTCCACGAACGCCACGCGCGGCACGATTCGCTCGGGCTACATTGTGACACGCGCGCAGTTCCTGTCACGTCCGCTGTCGACGCCGAACCGTCCCGCTGAGTTGGTCCACGAGTTCGCGCTGCAGCAGAATCACCCGAATCCGTTCAATCCGTCCACCGTGATTCCGTTTTCGCTGGATCACGCGGGGGACGCTACGCTTGCGCTCTTTAACGTGCTCGGTCAGAACGTGCGCAGCTTCGATTTCCCTGCGGCGCAGCCCGGTTCCTATTCCATCACGTGGGACGGCCGCACGCAGCACGGTGCCACGCTGCCCAGCGGACAGTATTTCGCGCGGCTGTCGCAGGATGCCCGCGTGCAGGTTCGCAAAATAACTCTTCTTAAGTAAACTCTTCTCATTCAGGATAGACTCTCTATGAGACTCGCGACGCTTCTGTTTGCCCTGCTGCTGGCTACTGTGCCGGTCTGGGCCATTGGTCCGACCACCATGACCTATCAGGCGATCTTCACCGATTCCCAAGGCGAAGTTATGGCGGACGGCGTATATAACATCGGCTTCCACATCTTCACCGGTCCCGTCGGCGGCCCGCCGATCTGGTCCGAATGGCAGGATGTGACCGTCACAAACGGCGTTTTCGAAGTTACGCTCGGCATCATCATGCCACTTTCGCCCGCGTTCTTCCCGCCTGCCGGCGCGTGGCTCGGCTTGTCCTACAACGGTGACTTCCTGAATCCGCGTCAGTTCATGACGGCTGTGCCCTATGCGTTTATCGCGTGTTGGGCGGATTCCGCACGTGTGGCAGGAAACGTCTCCACCGGCGGATTCTCTCACCTACTGAATACTGACAACGAAGTCTCCAATTCGCCGACGAACTTCGCGTCTTCCTCTTTCACGTTGAATGCCAACTCCGCAGTGACGTTCTTCGCCACGGCGATTGTCGAAGATGACGAAGACAGCGAAGGCGTATTGTGGCGCGGTCGCCTTGAGTTGCTGGACAGTTTCGGTTTGGTTGTGGCCTCGTCTCAGGAAGTCAAGGAAGTCGCACCGGGCGATCTCTTCTTCCAGACGCTTGCATCCGTTCCCGCCGGAACTTACTCGCTCCGTCTTGTTCTGTGGACGACGGATGAGGCCGCGACCGTTTGGGTTGAGCACATTGATTTCGGCGCAAACTGGGTTCCGATGACTGTCACCACCCGCTAACGACTCTCTTTCGAATTTACGATAAGCATTGCCCCGGCTTCACGTCGGGGTAGTGTGTTTCTGAACCATGTATTCACACTCTCATACTTTCGGTCAGGACATTCCCCGCGCGGGAGAACGGCGCACGTTGATCGTCGTGTTCATCACGTTCACGATGATGATCGTGGAGATCGCCGCCGGCCTGCTCTACGGCTCAATGGCGCTGTTGGCCGACGGGCTGCACATGGCGTCGCACACCGTCGCATTGACTTTAAGTTGGGCCGCTTATGTGCTCGCGCGCAAATATGCCGGAGACCCGCGCTTCAGCTTCGGAACCGGCAAAGTCAACTCGCTTGCCGCCTTCGCCAGTGCACTGTTGCTGGCCGTCTTTTCACTGATGATGGCATGGGAGAGCATCAATCGCTTCCTGCATCCGGTTGCCATTCAATTCAATCAGGCGATTCTTGTGGCCGTTGTGGGCCTAATCGTCAACGGCGCCAGCGTGTTTATTCTTGGTGTACAGCACACTCACGACCACGATCATGCTCATGAGCACGACTCGGATCATGTGCACGTTCACGCTGAAGACCACAATCTGCGAGCCGCCTACTTTCACGTGATGGCCGACGCGCTGACTTCGATACTGGCCATCTCCGCCCTGCTCTCCGCGAAGTTCTACGGCTTGACTTGGATGGATCCCATGATGGGAATCGTGGGAGCTATTCTCGTGGGCCGCTGGTCATGGGGACTCCTGCGCGATTCAGGGAAAGTGCTGCTCGATCGGCAGGCGCCCGAATCGGTCATTACCGCTGTGCATCAGTCCATCGAAACTCAAACCGAAGCCCGCATCGCCGACTTGCATATCTGGGCCATCGCACCCGGTCTCTATGCCTGCGAACTCTGGATCACGACCTCCCAGGACGCCTCTCCCAATCACTACAAGTCGCTACTCCCGAAGCACGTCGGCATCGTGCACGCTACTGTAGAGGTGCACAAAGTGTAGTTTCGCCTGTCCTAAGTCACTGTGCAACGCCCTGCAAACCCTTGCGGGGCTTTTTTGTTTTGCAGACTTAAAGTTTCGCTTGCGATTCCAACAGACAGAATGGCAGAAAACTAACGAGTTCTGGTGCAACGGTATTGCTGCTGGTGCAAATGGCCCTGTTGTTGCTCTGTATTTCTCCGATAAGTTGGTGCAATGCAACAAACCCGGTTTTGCCATGCAAGCTACATTACTGGTTGTGGATGACGACCGCGATATCCGCGAAATCATCCGCCAAGTCGCCGAAATCAAGGATTATGAAGTCATCGAAGCGGAAGACGCTGTCGTGGGTCTGGAAAAGATGCGTACGATGGCGCCCGATTTGTCTATTCTCGACGTCGGTTTGCCGGGCGGAATCGACGGCGTTGAACTCTGTCAACAGATTCACGAAATATCACCGCAGCATCCGGTTCTGATTATCAGCGGGCAGGCTACTCCCGAAAAAGCTGTCGAGGCATTGAAACACGGTGCTTTCGACTACCTCGGCAAGCCGCTCAATCTCGAAAAGCTCATGCTGCTGGTGGACCGCGCGCTCTCCAACGTCGCCACCGCGCGTGAAATCGAGCGCGTTTCCGATGAACGCAAAGCTGTTTACGGCTTTGACCGCCTGGTCGGCAACTGCAAGCAGATGCAGCACGTGATTGATACAGCGCGCAAAGTGGCCGCCGTGCCTTCTGCCACCGTGCTGCTGACGGGTGAATCAGGAACGGGCAAAGAGCTTGTCGCACACGCCGTGCATCTGGCGTCGCCCAATGCCGATAAACCCTTCGTCGAAGTCAACTGCGCCGCGATGCCTGAGCAACTGCTCGAAGCGGAACTTTTCGGCTACGAAAAAGGTGCCTTCACCGACGCCAAGCAGCGCAAACGCGGTTTGTTCGAAGTGGCCTCCGGTGGAACGTTCTTCCTCGACGAAATCGGCGAAATGCCGCTCAATCTGCAGGTGAAACTCCTGAAAGTCATCGAAGAACGCACCTTCCGCAGAGTCGGCGGCACGCAGCCGCTGCAGATGAAATTCCGCCTGATTGCCGCGACCAACGCGAATCTCATGGAACAGATTGAATCCGGAAAATTCCGGCGCGATTTATATTATCGTCTCGCCGTGTTCTCGATTCACCTGCCGCCGTTGCGTGAACGCGGCTACGACACGGTGGAAATCGCCAAGCATTTCATCGAACGCTTCAACCGCGAATTCGGCAAGAGCATCAAAGGCATCTCTCCCGATGCGGAGCGGCTACTCATGAGCTACAACTGGCCCGGAAATATCCGCGAATTGCGCAACGCCGTCGAGCGCGCCGTGTTGATTGGCGCGGGACCCTACATCGAGGCCGCCGACCTCGCCGTGCTGCCGATGCAGGAGACGCCGACTCCCAGCAAGGCCACTGTGCCCGAACGCGACATTGACGCCATGCTCGACCATCGGGACAGCTTCTCGATTGATGTGCCGACGGGCGGGGTCAATCTTGAGGAAGTCGAAAAACAGCTAATCCGCATCGCCATGCGTCATTGCCGCAACAACGCAAGCGCCGCCGCGCGCTTCCTGCGCATGACCCGCGAAACACTTCGCTACCGCCTGAAAAAATACGGCATCCGCGAAGAGATCGAAGCGTAGAAACACCACATGCAAGTTCGTTTGATTGCGACGTCGGCTTTGGGCCGACGTCTTGTTTTCGTAACGTAAATTTGATACCTTTCTCTTTCAATCAAACAACATTTAGTATTATGGATTCTGTCTTACGCGTCACCGACTTCGCGGCGCAGGCCAAAGCAAAACTTCCCCACATGGCGTGGGAATATCTCGAAAGTGCGGCAGGTGACGAACTCACATTAAAATGGAACGTCGATGCGTTTAATCGTGTCGAACTCCTGCCGCGCGTGCTGCGCGATGTCTCGCATATCGAGACTGATGTCCCGCTCTTCGGCGACACTCTCCCCCACCCGATTCTCCTTGCCCCGATTGCCTATCACAAGCTGTTTCATCCGGAAGGTGAATGCGAAACCGTGCGCGGTGCGGCGCTTTCATCGAGCGTCTACTGCATCAGCACGATGACCAACACGACGATCGAAGAGATCGCTCAAGCTGCCCCCGACGCAAAACTCTGGTATCAACTTTACGTGCAGCGCGACCGCGGCTTCACCCGCGAACTGATCGAGCGCGTCCAGCAGGCCGGAGTGCAAGCGCTGGTCATCACTGTGGACACTCCGGTGCTTGGTCTGCGTATCCGCGAAACGCGGGCAAAGTTCCAACTTCCCGACGGACTTGACCGCGCGATGCTGCGCGACCTGCCGCCCGAACTGCTGGTCAAAGGTCACGGCACCGATCTGCAGGGAATCTACTACCCGCTGGTCAATCCGGCCCTGTCGTGGGCGGACGTTGAGTGGATGGCCTCTGTCGCACGTGTTCCGGTGATATTGAAGGGCATCCTCCATCCTGAGGATGCGGAGCTTGCCGCAAGTTCCGGCGCAGCTGGAATCATCGTCAGTAATCACGGCGCGCGCAATCTGGATACAGCTCCGGCGGCTTTTGAAGCCCTGCCCGCAATTGTTGAGCGAGTGGCCGGACGACTTCCGGTGATTTTGGATGGCGGGATCCGGCGCGGAACGGATATTTTCAAGGCTATGGCAAGCGGCGCGGCGGCTGTCATGCTGGGCCGTCCCTATATCTGGGCTTTAGCGGCGCATGGCGCCGCCGGAATTCGGCGTTGCCTTGACCTGCTGCTGACCGAGCTGAAAGTCACCCTGGCTTTGTGCGGGCAGCCCAAACTGGCCGAGCTTGAGGCTGGCCTCCTCAAAGAGGCAGGAAAATAGATTGATATCAAACGGAGAGGCATGACCTCTTAACATTCAACAGACCCACTTTCACTTCATCGGAAATCCCCAAAGAGATAGATTTTTCTATCTCTTTGTTTTTTAATCTTTCATACTCCCCTTGCAGGATAGATAAAATTTATTATTTTAGTGTTTAACAAATTAATATCGGAGGAATATGGGAACCAAACATCAGGGCAGCGCGTCAGAAGTGAGAGCGCTGGACGCATACATTAAGCTCATGCGGGCAGCCGACTCGGTGACCGCGCGGGTTACTCGGGCGCTGTCGGCGCACAACCTGACAATCAGCCAGTTCGGGATCCTTGAGGCCCTGATGCACTTGGGAGAGCTGCACCAGAACGAACTTGGGCAGAAGCTCCTGAAGAGCAGCGGGAATATTACGCTGGTAGTGGACAATCTGGAGAAGCGCGGGCTGATTACCCGTGAGCGGAGCACCGATGACCGCCGCTTCGTCTGGGTGAGGTTGACCAAAGACGGCGAAGCCTACATTCAGAAGGTGTTTCCCGAGATTGTCAAGGTCATCACCCATTCGATGGTTGTCCTGTCACCTTTCGAGCAAGAGAAGATGGCCGAGTATCTGAAACAGGTCGGGCTGTCCGCCGCACAAGAATAGACGCATTGCATAGACGAACCATAAACAACTCAAAACACCTCTAAGAGGGAGACCACACTTATGAAACTGATTCGATTGCTGCTCTTGACCGTTTTTGTCGCCGGTTCTTCGGCCCTTGCCGCAGACTGGAACCTTGACAAGTCCCACTCGTCCGTCAATTTCTCCGTGAAGCATCTGGTTGTCGCCACAGTGCGCGGTCAATTTACGGACTTTGACGGCTCCGCGAGTTTCGACCCCAAGGATCTGTCAACACTTAAGACGAATTTCACCGTGCAGATCGCATCCGTTAATACGGATAACGAAAAGCGCGATGGTCACTTGAAGACCGGGGACTTCTTTGACGCCGAAAATCATCCGACCATGACCTTCGTCTCGAAGAAGGCCGAGCAAATCGCGCCGGGCAAGGCCAAGCTGACGGGCGACCTGACGATTCGCGGCGTCACCAAGGAAGTGACGTTTGATGTTGAAGGATTCAATGAAGAAATCAAGACGCCGTGGGGCATGTATGCCGTCGGCGGCACGGCCACAACGACCATCAACCGTTTTGACTTCGGCGTCAGCTGGGATAACAAGATTGACTCCGGTGGATTGGTGGCCGGTGAGAATGTCAAGATAACGCTGGATCTCGAATTCAACCGCCCGGAAGCCTAAGCTGGACGTGTGGTAGTTTCTGAGGGCGGCTCGCGGGGGGCCGCCCTTTTGTTTTCAAAGTCTGTAACTTTGTCTCTTGCGTTACGTGAAGAGTTTCACTAAGTTCTGGATAACAAAATCTATTTCTGTTGAGTGTTTGTAATGTCTAAAGATTTCAATATGTTTCGATTGACTCCCGCAACCAAAGTTGGTGATTTGATAGAGGCTTTTCCATTCCTGATTGAAGAACTGGGGAACTTCAATCCGCATTATATGGCCTTGCGCGACCCGCACATGCGGCAGATGATGGCCAGTCAGGCGACGCTTGAGATTGCCGCGATGCGCGGAGGTGTCAGACTTGAAGAATTGATAAGATTCATCGCCGGAACGATTCAGGCGAAGACGGGGCGGGTGGTGTTAAGTGATTTGCCGGCGGAACAAGGTGTCAGTCCCGAACGCCTGGATGCGTTTCGCAGAATCATGGCAAAGCTGCATGACGGGGGCAATGTTGGAGAGGCGGAGCGTGAGTTTGCGGCATTAGTTCGGGAATCATCCCCGGGCGAGATTGCCGAAATGGAGCAGCATTTGATTCGCGAGGGAGTTCCGGTGTCTGATATCAAGCGGATGTGCGACGTGCATTTGCAAGTTGTGAATCCGTCGCTGAAGAAGACACCGCTGGATGTTCCGGCGGGACATCCGGTGCATACGTTCGTCTCGGAAAACCGGCTGCTGGAGCTTACAGCCACTCACCTGCGGGCAATTCTATTGGCTGCTGAAGGGAAACCTACGCGCGATAAGCACCCTGAGGCGTGGAAGGAACTCGGCACGTATCTGGAGAAGCTCTCTGAGATCGACAAACACTATCTGCGCAAAGAGCATCAGCTGTTTTCGTATCTCGAACGCTACGGATTCACAGGACCTTCCACAGTAATGTGGGCGACGCATGACGACATTCGAGCGTACTTGAAATCCGTGCGCGAAGCCTACTCCAATCAGGATAGTGATTTCATTGCGGCGAATCTGCCGCCGCTGTTGCAAGCGGTATCGAGCATGATTCAGAAGGAGGAGTCCATTCTGCTGCCGACCGCGCTGAAGCTGCTAAAGGAAGAGGATTGGATTGCCATCAAACGCAGCGAGCACGAAATCGGCTATATGCAGGCGTTTATTCCCGGCACGGAGTGGCAACATGCGCATGTGGGGAAAATCGGCGGAGCCAAAGCCGCGGAGAGCGGATTGCTGGAGATGAACGTGGGCGCGCTGACGTTGGAACAGGTGAATCTGATTCTGACACACCTGCCGGTTGAACTCTCGTATGTGGATGAGCACGACACGGTGCGCTACTACTCCAATCAGCAGCACAAGATTTTTGCACGGACACCGGATGCCATCGGACGCAAGGTGCAGAATTGTCACCCGCCGAAGAGCGTGCACTTAGTGAATCAGATCCTCGCGGAGTTCAGAAGCGGCAAGCGCAACGTGGCGGAATTCTGGATTCCGCTCGGCGAGATGTTCGTGCATATCCGCTATTTTGCAATTCGGGATGCCAACGGGGCGTATCGAGGATCGCTGGAAGTGGTGCAGGATGTGGCGAAGATCCGCACACTGGACGGACAGAGGAGACTGCTGGAGGAAGAGGCAAACTGAGGACGCGAACGGCGGAGGAAAGCTGAATCGTAGAGAGGAGCTTTCAGGCCGTTCTTGGTGTTTAATATAATACAATATTTACAAAAAGTCAAGTCTATTTCGTAAAAATGTTGTAAACATTTGGGCAATAATAAGTTATAGGTGGGTATCCGTCCGAGTCAGCTAAAGGAAAAGCGGGTCCTCTTATCGGATTATTATGCAGGATAATGCCGCCCATTGCGTTGCATCCTAACCCCAAGCGGGGTATATTTTGGACTGAAAGTGTGAAATATTTTTCACACTTTTCTCAGCAACTTTCGCCGTGCACGAGGACCGTTTGATTATGACCGTTTCAAAAGTGAAGACCAGCCAGAAGAAGAGAGCCACGAAACCGATGGCCAAGCCACAGGCCCCGCGCTCTGCAAAAGGACCGGGAACTCGGAAGTTCAATCCGCAAATGTCGCCGGATCCAACGACAGCAAAAGGGAAGATCTTCGTTGAAGCCACGCGGTTGTTCTCAGAGCTGGGCTACAAGAAGGCAAGTACGAGAGCAATCGCCAGCGCCGCCGGAGTCCGGCAGGTGATGATCAATTACTACTACGGAAGCAAGGAAGAGCTTTACGAAGCGGTGTTGAAACATGAAGGCACCGCAATGCTGGGGGTCATCTTCGGCCCGGAGCCGGATCAGATGACGCTGGAAGACGTGCTCATCGGTTCGCCATTGCGCGTCATGAACGTCCTGCATGACAACCCGCAATGGGCGTCGCTCTTACGCAGGGAAATCGCGGATGGCGGGGAAAATCTGAGGCGCGTACTGCGCGAAGTGTCCGAGCACGGGCCGCTCAATGCCGGGCATAAGTTCACGTCTATTTATCGCGACGCCGTTGCTGCAGGCAAAGCCATCGATTTGCCGCCGGATGCTGTGCGGGAGTTATTGCTGATTATCGGTTACAGTGTAATTTACCTCGCGCCGCTGATTTCGATGATTGACGAGCGGGATATTCAAGATGCTTCGGTATGGAAGGAATGGACCACTACCGTCGGCACAATTCTGAGACGCGGACTGCTGATTAACCCGACCAATTCAAAAGGCAAGTGACCGCGCCCGAGCGCGTGAGATAGAGATAACGAGAAGCGGCCCGCAGAAATGCGGGCCGCTTGCCTTTGATAGCAGGTCGTGCTACTTGGTGCGCACGAAATCGATGCGGCGATTCATCTGACGACCTTCTTCGGTGTCGTTGGTCGCCACGGGCTTGTCGGGACCGAAGCCCTTGGTGGTGATGCGAGCGGCATCAATGCCCTTGGCAACAAGCCAAGCCTTCACGGCTTCCGCACGTTGCTGCGACAGCTTCTGATTGTAGGCCTTGCCGCCGCGGCTGTCCGTGTGTCCCTGAATCTGAACTTCCAGATCGGGATAGAAGGTCAGCGTGTTCAACGCCTTGTTCAGTATCTGTTCCGATTCGGGCTTGATGTCGGACTTCGCGGTTTCAAAGACAATGCCTTCGAGCGTAATCGCCTGACCGACTTCTGTGACGACCAGCTTCTCAATGTCGTCGTCGGGATTCAACGGGTCGGTGCGACGAGCGACTTCTGTCCCATCGTCCACGCTGCCCTTGTCGGTATCGCGGTCAAGCGGATTGGTCTTATGCTTGTTGACTTCGTCGCCGTCATTCAGGCCGTCGCCGTCGCTGTCGGCACGCTTCGGATCGGTTCCAGTGGTGTTGATTTCCTGACCATCATTCAAGCCGTCACCATCGGTATCGGCCTTCAGCGGATCGGTAGTGTAGGTGTTGACTTCTTCGCCGTCGGAGAGTCCGTCACCGTCGGTGTCGGCTTTCAGCGGGTCGGTCTTGTGAGTCTTGACTTCCGCTCCATCCGTCAAGCCGTCGCCGTCCGTATCCGCATTGCGCGGGTCGGTGCGGTAGGTGTAATACTCTTCGCCGTCGGAGAGTCCGTCGCCGTCGGTATCAGGATTCTTGGGATCCGTTCCAATCTTGCGCTCTTCGCGGTCGGGGATGCCGTCGCCGTCGGTGTCCTTGTTGGGATTGCCGCGATGCACGCGGAGACCAGCGAGGATGCTCATGTAGGCATCGTCCGTGTCGTCATAGACCGGATTGATGTCATCGGACATGATCATGCTGTAACCGCCGTGCAGATCGAACGAAAGATATTCGTCGAGATGATACTGGATTCCGAGGCCGAGCGGAACCACAGGATTCCAGCCGTCGACTTCGGCATCGGGGTCGGCTTTGCTCGGAACATCCTGCACGTCATGATGGAGCAGACCGATGCCGGCATACACGAAGGGGAACCACTTCTGCTGCTTGATCGGCGCGAAGCGAAGACGCAAATCGATCGGCATGATGTCGCCGTTATACTCTTCGGCGCGCAGACGGGCAAAGGCAATACCCAGCTCCACTTGCAGCGGGTCTGCGATGGGATAGGCGAAGCTATGGCGGACGTTCAAACCGAAAATTGCGCCTTCAGATTCATTGGTGGGGCTGGCGATACCGCCGCCGAGATAGCCTTCCAATCCGAGATCACGGAACTGTGCGGATGCAAAAAGTGGAATCAGCACAGCAGATATAACAAAAAATTTCATCCAATTACGCATGTGACACCTCAAACTGTTTGGGTTATCCGTCATATTTCCAAGGTATGCATGAGTAATATATCACATTGCGTTCAATTGGGCAAGTGCAGACTGTTGAACGAGCGGCTGAGGTTAGTGACAAGCGCACACAGAGGCTTTATGAGGCGCGTTTCAGCGGAAGCCTGATGAAGAACGTGCTGCCGCGGCCGAGCTGAGTGTCTACTTCTGCAGAACCGCCGTGGGCTAAGGCGGCATGTTTCACAATGGCTAAACCGAGTCCCGTTCCGCCGAATTTGCGATTGCGTGAGGCCTCGACACGGTAGAATCGTTCGAAGATGCGCGACAGATGCTTCTCGGCGATGCCCGGACCACGATCCTGCACCGCAATCAACACACTCTGGCCCTCGCGGTGAGCGCGGACATTGATTTCGGTGCCTTCGGGGCTATACTTGCAGGCATTGTCGAGCAGATTCACGACGGCTTGCCGCACCAGAAATCCGTTGACCTCTGCAAGAAGGTCTGCGGGACAGTCCATTGAAACGCGCTGTCCGCGTGCTTCGGCAATGGTTGAAGTGGCTTCGATGGCATCCTGCAGGATTCCGGCAATCGGCTGTTGTTCAACGGCGAGCTGTTTGTGCTCGGTTGCCTGCTCGATGCGGGCAAGACTCAGGAGGTCTTCAATGATGGCTTGCAGGTAGTCCGCCTGCCGCGCGATGATGTCCAGAAATCGGGCAGCATCGGCGGGATTATCCAGTGCGCCTTCGCGCAGTGTTTCGATGGAGCCGCAGATGGCGGTGACGGGAGTTTTCAACTCATGACTGGCGTTCGCCACGAAATCGCGACGCGCCGCTTCCAGCCGACGCATCTGCGTGACGTCATTGATGACCACGACGACACCAAACAGCTCACCGGCAACCAGAATCGGAGTTCCACGCAGCAGTAATATGCGTTCCTGATTATCGTAGCGAATAAATTCCCGTTCGACGGGCTGCTCGGCAGCCAGTGTCAGGCGCACGAAGGCTTGAATGTCCGTGTTGCGAATCGCCTCTTCCAGCGCGCGTCCTTTGGACTTTTCTGCATCCGTGTCGAAAAGTCGGGCAGCGCCGGCGTTCATCATGATGATTTGAGCGTCGCGGTCAACGGCGAGCACACCTTCGAGCATGGATGAAAGCACGGCTTCCTGCTCTTCGCGCTGCTGCTCGATCGCCCTTATCCGGTCATTGAGTTGTGCGGCCATGTAGTTCAGGGCGCGGGCCAGAGCTGCTAATTCGGATGTGTCCGGTTCATCGAGCCGCGCTTCCAATTTGCCTTGTGCGAACTGGTCGGCTCCTTCCTGCAGCTCTTTGAGGGGTTTGCTGACGCGACGCACAATGACGAAAATCAGCGCGACGCCGAAACCAATCAGGAAAATCGAGAACCCTACCAATCCTGCCGTGCGAGTCAGAAAATCCCACCTTGACGCTTTGACTTGCTTGGCCCCGCGCAGCACGCCGACCACTTCACCGCCCGCCATGATGGGAATCGCCACAAAGGAGTAGGTGTTGTCGAAGACATGGTCACGGCGCAGGGCGGTGCCGGTCCTGCCAATCAAGGCGCTGAGCATCTCCGGCCTATTCTGCTGGCCGGGCATGGCGGTTCTGATGGTATCTGTCTCGGCGAGGACAGTGCCCGAAGCGTCCGTCAGAGTCAGACGAAAAGAACCTGCTTCGGCATTGCTCCGAAGCAGGCTATCTAACGTTAGAATATCCGTTTGTTGGAAATCTTGCGGGAGGAGCGGAAGGACCATCCGCACGCGATCGGTCAGACTCTCTTCGATATGGTCAAGCTCTGCATTGCGGTAGGCAGTTCCGATCACTGCAAGCAACAGCGAAACCGTCCCAAGCGAAACGGCGACGTAAGGTAAGAAAAGTCTGCTGAATAGCGGCTTTAGTCGAGCCATAGAGTTGGTGAACGCCTGTTACGAATCGGAATTCGCGCGAGGCGGGCGAGGCGAAGTTCAAGCGTGAGTTGCGGACCTGAACAATGCTTTCAAGGGCGGAAGCGATAACCAACGCCGCGCACCGTTTCGATGTGATGGCCACTGTCGCCGAGCTTGCGGCGCAGTCCGACAATCATGACATCTACGGACCGGTCGGACACGGCATACTTCTCACCGTGGACGGCATCCACCAGTTGGTAGCGGGTGAACACCCAGCCCGGGCGGCGCGCCATATGGTGCAAGATACGAAATTCGGAATTGGTAAGTTCGACTTTGTGCCCATTCACGAGGACTTCGTGGCGACCCGGGTGCAGGCTTAACTCATTGAAATTCAATACTTCATCTTCCCCGTGCATGGACTCAGCGCGACGACGCAACACTGCTCGCGCGCGGGCGACGACTACTTTGGGGCTGAAGGGTTTGGTGATATAGTCATCCGCACCAAGCTCCAATCCGGTGATGATATCTGACTCTTCGCCCTTGGCGGTCAACATAACGATCGGGATATTTGCGGTCGCGCCGTCGGACTTCAGTCTGCGGCAAACCTGCAGGCCATCGATACCGGGCAGCATCAAGTCTAACAGAATCAGGTCGGGGGGCATGGCTCCAACCGACGATAAAGCTTGCTCGCCGGTCTCTACCGCATTGACGGTGAAACCGTCGCGCGCGAGGTTATACTCCAGCAGTTCGCGTATATCCTGCTCGTCTTCCACGAGCAATATGGAATTAGTCATCTTGCGGCTCTCTGATTTGAAACTTTGCATTCAGGAACAGCTAAGATTACGAGTAATTTGTAAGAAGTGTATGAGGAGAGAGCACTCGGTCATGAGGGGGATTTTCTGAAAATTCGAAATTGGGAATTTTGGAATTTTCTTCTCTTGACTTGGCTCGTAATCCTACATCCGGGTCGGCTGGACTGATTTCCTACTTAGGCTCAAGTTTTTTAAGGTATTGTTCTGGATCCTTCTGGAATTTCTCGATACAAGGAGCACAGCAGAATCTGACAAGTGTGTTGCCATACACCAGTTCAACCGGTTCGCCCATGGAGCCAAGATCGCGTCCGGTGACGACGCAGGTCGTCAGTGGATAGTCTTTCCGCTGAATGGCCGCTATCTCGGCTTCCAGATTCGCCAGAAAGGTGTCAGGGGTCTTGGCATAAGGGGAAACACACTCAAGGCAGCAGAACTTCAGCTCGCGGTCCGCATGGACTAAAGTGACGGTGTTTTCACCAAGTGCATCTCCGCAGCTCAAGCATACAGGTATGATATAAGGGAGCGGCTTTGGACTCTCGGCCAAGATCGGCAGATTCATCAACAATACCAAAAATAACATATACATATCAAATCCTCCTTGAATTCTTTCCTGATCCTGACACTATTTCAAGAGCATCATTTTGATCGTCTGAGATTCCGATCCTGTTGTCAGACGGGCAAAGTAAACACCGGATGGAAAGTCTGTTCCATCGAACACAAATTCATAGTTTCCAGACTCTAAAACACCATTTGCCAGCGTGTCAACCGTGCGACCTTGAAGATCGAAGACGGTCAACCGAGCACGCTGGCGGTGCTCGAGCGTGAAGAATAGCTTTGTGCTTGGATTAAATGGATTTGGGTAGTTCTGAGCAAGTTGTGTGCTGCGAACCATAGGGGCAGAACGCGGATCAGCGATCGTCTCGGAAGGATAAAGGTAAATGAGGCATTCGTCCAAGTGCGCTCGCCAGTTTCCCCAACTGTGGCCGTCATGGTGAAGCTGATAGAATACTGGATAGCCTTGATTTTGAAGAATTTGATGAAGATTCTGCACAAGAGGAATCAGAACGCCAATATCGTAGGAGCCGATATCCAAGTAAAACTTCAGGCCGAGGTCCGCGTTTGCGGCAAGTGTATTTGAGATTGAGCTTTGGACGTTCGACGACTGCGCCCCAACCAACCCAAACACCTCCGGATAGGTGACACCCAGCCAGAGGGCGATGTTCCCTCCGTTGGAAGCACCGGCGGTGCCCCGCTTGGCAGATTCCGAGCAGGTGTTATACTCATTGTCCACCCACGGGAGAAGCTCCTCGGTGATGAACCTTCCAAAGTTCGCTTGGAGATTTCCTGCATACTCCTCGGTGCGGTTGACAGGCGGGACAAACACCGCAATCAAGGGCTGAATCTGATTATGGTGGATTAGGTAGTCGAGAATCCGTTCGGTGCGCGCGAGCGAGATATATTCGAGTCCGTCATGCACTACTAATAGAGGATAGCAATCCCCATCGGGATCATACGCCGGAGGAGCGTAGATACGCACCCGCCGCGAGTTGCCCATGTGCTGGCTGAAGAACACCGAGTCGCGAAGCGCCCCGTGCGCGATTTCCGGATAGAACTCTATCTCGGGCGGCTGGACAAAGTCGGGCATGCGCAGCTCGGAATTCGGTCCGAACCCGCCGTTCACCGTATAAGGGTTTCGCGGATCGAGGATCCAGTTCGAGTTGTTGAGGACAAACTTGTAGTCAAGGCGAGCGTCGGACTCGAAGTAGCGGCTGTGATACCAGAGGTCCGTGCCGGAAATCCGGTTCATGGGGAAGGACGAGGGATTCCATTGGTTGGCATCCCCCGGGATGGTCACAGTGTTGGCCGTGCCAAAGTACAGGTAATGGACTTGGTAGGTGGGTTCAATAAAGGGAAATCCGGGCACGGCCTGCAGAAAGCTGTCGACGATGGCGGGGCGATCCTGCGCGGGAGCGGAATTCACACGGGCGAGAAAGTCACTAAAGGTCTGTGCTGAGACAAAGTTAGCCAGCGTGAACAGCAGTATAAGAAAAAGTTGTAAAAGCATGATTATGCCTCTCTGGCGAGGGTAGGTTATTAGAATATAGAGGTGTTCTGCGAGAAATGCACGTGGATTCGCTGATTCGTGCGAATGGCTATAAAGAGGATATACTGTGCTTTATCTTATTCTAAGGTCAACAATTGCAAGAGGTGAAAATTCGCTTTTGTGACTCAAACACTTGACAAACATTAGGCTGAACCGTAACTTAAAGGCACGAATTCAAAATGAGGAAAGTTGCCATGTTTTGGTACGCGTCAGGATAGCGTAGAGGACTACATATGTGGTTGGGAAATCGGAGTTTCCGAGTTGGAACGGCCGGGTTATGGCTTTTTATGGTCATAAGCTCGGCTGTTTTTGCTGGAACGACCGGCAAAATTGCCGGCCGAGTTACGGACGCCGAAACAGGCGATCCGATTATAGGCGCAGCAGTTCAGATTGAGGGAACAACCCAAGGGGCTGCCGCTGACATCAACGGGGATTTTTTCATTTTGAATGTCGCTCCGGGTCAGGTCGATGTGCGTGTAACTGCAATAGGTTACGGCACGGAGACGGTGCGCGGGCTGAGAATCATCACCGATCAGACGAGCACGGTCAACTTTGCTCTGAACGTAGAGGCCATTACGACTGGTGAAGTCGTCATCACGGCCGAGCGCAAGTTGATAGAGGCTGACCGCACGTTTGCGACGTCGACGGTCGGCGCTTCGGACATTCAAGCGCTTCCTGTGACGAATCTGGGACAGGTCGTGGATATTCAGGCCGGCGTAGTGGACGGGCACTTCCGCGGTGGCCGGACGAATGAAGTCATGTACCTCGTGGATGGCATCTCGGTGACCGACGCCTACGACAACAGTCAGGGCACGCAGATTGACAATAAGGTGGTGCAGGAGCTGCAGGTGATCAGCGGCACCTTCAACGCCGAGTACGGTCAGGCGATGTCGGGAATTGTGAATATCGTGACCAAAGAAGGCGCGACAGATTTTCACGGCACGGCGACGACCGAGTTCGGTGATTACATTTCCAGCAACGACGATCTGTGGATGAACATTGACCACGTGTCGCCGATGGATATTCAAGATTATAATTTTACGCTTTACGGGCCGGTGCCCATGATCAACAAGCTCTCGTTTTACGGGAGCTTGCGCTATTTGGACGATGACGGCTGGCAATACGGGCAACGGCGCTGGAATGTTTACTATCCTAATGACCGATTTCAGACTTTCATCTCGCGTGACGGCGATGAGTCGTTTGCGGCGATGAATTACAATCTTGAACGGTGGGCTAATCTGAAGCTGACGTATCCGCTGTCGAATCAGATGAAGCTGAATTACTCGACGTTCTACAGCGGGCGCACGTATCGTGACTACTCACACGACTGGAAATACATTCCGGACGGGACGCTGCGCCGCTACCGCGACGGCCGTACGAATATGGTGAAGCTCAACCACGCACTCAACAGTGCGATGTTCTATGAGCTGGCCGTCACCAATACGTGGAGCAAGTATCAGCATTATCTGTTTGAAGATCCCAACGATCCGCGCTACCTGCATCCCGAATATCAGGAAATCAATCCACCGTTCACGCTGAATATCGCGGGAACCGACCTCGCGCGATTCAAGCGGTGGACGAATACGCATCAGGGCACGGGGAATCTATCTTATCAGGCGAGCAAGCTGCATCTGCTGAAATTCGGGTTTGATATCAAAGCGCACGAACTGTTTTACGAAGATATCAATCTTGTGCCTGTCGAAACGGGAAACACGTTCAGATTCTCGATCGAACCGATTTCGTTTCCGTCACATGATCTTTACAAGAACAATCCATATGAGTTCGCGGCCTACGTGCAGGACAAGTTTGAACTGCCGTCCCTGATTGTGAACGCAGGATTGCGCTTGGACTATTTCGAGCCGGACGGACGGGTTCCGTCGGATCCCAAAGACCCGAACATTTATAATCCGCTGTTGCCGGAGCGCGCGGACCAGACCCTTGAAGAGCGTCAAGCCTACTGGTATGACAAGGTTAAAGCGAAGGCGCGCATTTCACCGCGATTGGGAATTGCCTACCCGATGTCCGACAAGGGTGTGTTCCACTTTGCATATGGCCACTTTGTGCAAAGACCCACATTTGAGCGGATGTATGCGAATCCGGAGTACGAATTGGAATCTGGAGTGGGTTTGAATACGGTGATGGGGAATCCCGACCTCGATATGGAAGAGACGGTGACTTACGAGTTCGGGTTCCAACAGCAGATACACGAGGACGTATCGCTTTCGACTTCTCTGTATTTCCGTGATATTCGCAGCCTTGTTGCAACGGACCGGATAGTGGAAACCTACTCTTCCGGAACCAAATACGCGCAGTACGTGAACCGCAGCTTCGGCGAGGTCAAGGGCATTACGCTGTCCATGGACAAGCGGATGGCCAACAACTTCAGCGCGTTTGTGGATTACACCTACCAAATCGCAGAGGGCAACGCGAGCGATCCGCAGTCGGCTTACAACGACTTAAAGGGAAACAACCCGCGCGAACCGGAGCAGCAGCTGGTGCCGCTGAATTGGGACCGCAGACACACGTTTAACGCAAGTCTGACGTATGCGATTCCGGGATTGCGCGGATGGGGCGCAACGATTCTGGGCAAGTATGGAAGCGGCCTGCCGTACTCGCCGACAGACGACGGAATTCGCACTGGCTTTGAAAATGACGGGCGGAGGCCGGACTTTTATAATGTGGATTTGAGTGCGTTCAAATCGTTTCCAGTGGGGCGGCACAAGCTGGTGCTGATGCTGACGATGTTGAATGCGCTGGACATTAAGAATGAAGACGGCATTTACGACGACACGGGCCGTGCAGGCTATACAATTGTCGAGAACACGGCGGTCGAAGCGCCGGAATTCAACACCTTGAGCGAAGTATATCCGGATCCCTCCAAGTACTCCCGCCCGAGGATGGTCAAAGTTGGCGTGAGCTACGAGTTCTAATGAATACTAATATTTCAAGTTCTTCCCTGCCCTCTCGAGTCGCATCACCATTTCGACGGAGAGGTGTGTTGCTCGGGCTTTGCTTGATGCTTCTGGCAACACAGGCTTTCGCGCAAGTGGACTCGATGCTGAACTATCGAGGGAACACGTTGTATCGCGCGAAAAACATCATGAGCGGGAATCTGGTACGCACGACGTTTTACAATTACGGTCTGGTGGGAAACATCGGCGAGATTTCCGGTGAGTGGCCCATCGGCACGGGCAACGAATACGTCGGCGACGTTTCACCTTTGGTGGGCGTGGAGTTTATCCACCCTTCGGGTGACACGATGCGCGCAGTCTGCACGTCAGACGGACCGAGAGGTAACTCGGACGGCCCTCCGGGCGGCGGCGTCTTCTGGGGCTTTGAGCCTCTCAAGGGATTTGCGTCACCGCCGACCATCGGACAGGACCCGCAGGTTGCAATGTCCAATCAGCGGTATACGTGGCCGCATACGTGGCCGGACAAGAACGTTACGGATTCACTCTCTGGTGACAAGGCGTGGGTGCGTGATGAGACAGATCCCGGCTGGCCGAACTCATGGAACGGATACTTCGGCAAGAATGTCATGAATGCGGATCAGGAAACGTATTTCGTAATGGACGACCACGCCGACCTTGAGTGGTTTGAGCGCACGGACAGTTCCGGCAATGTATACCGTTACTATCCTCACAATCGCGATTCCTTGAGACGCGGATTGGGTTTGCGTGTGTCGGTTCGCGGACTGCAGTGGGCGCACTTTCTTGCTCAGGATTGCATCTTCTGGCTCTACGAAATCACGAATGTCGGTACGCACACCTATGACAAAGTGGCATTCGGCATGGTGGTGGGAACGCTGTCGGGCGGGCGGCAGGACTCAGAAGATGACTTAGCCTACTTCGATCTCGAAAATGATATCACATACAGTTTTGATAGTGACGACCGCGGATCGCCGGGTTGGGTTCCTGTGTCAGAGACGCGTAATGTCGGCTACGTCGGCTACGCATTTCTTGAGTCGCCGGGCAATCCGTTTGACGGCATTGACAACGATGGTGACAGTCAGGATCCTTCAAGTCCGATTCTGACCGGCGACATTTTAGGTCAGTTTTTGCAGCCGCGTGCGTATGGGCCGGGTCAGACGATTGTACTGATTGATTATGACACCTATGAGCGTACGGTGACGACGTTCCCACAGCAAGGTCCGCTGCGCTATGACGTGCACGGGCGGGAGGTTGTGGTCTTGCCCGGTCAGCAGTTGGTTGAGGACGGCGGCAACGGTATTGACGACAACTTGAACGGTTTGATTGACGAGCGCAGCGATCACTTGAATCTGGCCTATGTTGATTATGTCACGGGCCGCGGACTAAATGATCCAATGATCGACGAAGCGCGGGATGACGGAATTGACAACGACGATGACTGGGATCCGCTCACCAATGACGTTGGCGCGGACGGGGTTCCGCTGACCGGCGACGCCGGCGAAGGCGACGGGCGTCCGACGAACGGTGAACCGAATTTCGATAAGACGGACGTCGACGAGTCGGATCAGATCGGTTTGACTTCATTTGACTATTTTTCTCCGCCGGGAGCGGTGCGGATGCGCGACGACCAGGCACTGTGGGACAGGATGATCCCCGGGCGGTTTGATGTCGTGTCAGGTGTCCCGCAGGACGGAGACTTCATCTATGGTTCGGGCTACTTCCCGCTGCGGCCCGGGCAGACGGAACGCTTTTCGATGGCTCTGTTGTATGGACAGGATCTCGCGGATATCACCGATAACAAGATTACGGTTCAGCAGATCTACGACGAGAACTACAACTTCGCGCGTCCACCGGAAAAGCCGACCTTGTGGGCGGTGCCCCGCGACGGCAAGGTCACTCTTTATTGGGATAACATCGCGGAGTCGTCCTTTGATCCCGTGACAGGGTATGACTTTGAAGGTTACAAGATTTACCGCGCGACGGATCCGGCATTCAACGAAATCTTTACTGTAACAGACGGATTGGGACGCAAAGTGTTCCACAAACCGATTGCGCAGTTTGACTTGAACAACGGTAATGCGGGCTTCTTTCCGGTGATTCGCAACTCCGTGATTTATTATCTCGGTGAAGACAGTGGTCTGCAGCATTCCTGGACCGATACGACGGTCGAGAACGGGCAGACGTATTATTACGCCGTAGTCGCTTACGACCGTGGTGATGTTGAGAAGGAGATTCTGCCGGCCGAGAACAGCAAGACTATCGTCGTCGATCCGAGTGGCAACGTCACACTCGATATCAATACGGCGAGAATCGTGCCGCGAGCGCCAGCGCTGGGATATGAGGAGCCGCAATTCACCGCGATCAACCATGTCAGCGGTTCTGCGACGGGCACGATTGCCATTGAAACAGTTGATCCACGACTTGTGGCTGACGGGCGTATCTATCAGTTCTCGTTTGACGAGCTTCCCGATACCTCGCTCGTAACATACAGCGTGCTGCGAGTCGGAGACGGACAGACGGACACGCTGGTCAACCGTCGTCTGCTTGTCCCTGAGGATCACTTGCTTCCCCAGGCAGATCGGTTCATGAGCTACTACGATTCCCTATTCAATCTGCCGCCGGGCAGCTATGATCCCGCGCAGTATTTCCGTGTCGCGGGAACGGATCTGTATGACGGGCAGCGCGCCTACATGCTCACGCCGCGTCAGATTGCGTTGATTCAACAGGCTTCGGGATGGGCGGACACGACCAGAAGACTCTATCAATTCAATTTCACGCTTGCCAACCTCTATCAGGGATTCCTGACGGGAATTCCGGAGCCGGGTGAGTTTGCTGTCGAATGGTATGGCGAAGTGGTGGACACGTCCGCATACTTCAACTGGTATGATCTTGTGGTGATTCCCGCAACGCCGGTAAATTTCCGAGTCAAGGACTTGAATACGAACGAGTATGTGCCGTTTGTGTTCAACGAAGTGACGAGCACGAGGAATGGTATTGTGGACGACGGTGAGTTTATCGGGTTCCTGAGCGACACGTCGCTGACGTGGACGACGTCCTTCAGACGACGAGCGGCCACCGGTGACACTTTACGGCCTCAAGACGGTGACGTTCTTTACTTGAGACTTTATCAGCCGTATGCCGACGATGACGTCTTTGAGTACACGACAAGAGCGGCACGCATCAATCCTGATGCCGTCAAGCTCGACAGAATTTCGGTCTATCCGAATCCATACGTCGCGGCCTCCGCGCAGGAACCGACGAATCCCTTTAATGAAGGTCGAGGAGAACGGCGAATCACATTCAATCATCTGCCGGAAAGGTGCACTATCCGCATTTATACCGTGAAGGGTGAGCTGGTGGATATTCTCGAGCACAATGACGGGATAGACGAAGGCACGGAGAACTGGGACTTGCGGACGCGAGACGGGTTGAATGTGTCCTACGGTGTCTATCTCTATCACGTTGACTCGCCGTACGGTGAGAAGACCGGAAGGTTTGCGGTGATCAAGTGAAGAAGTTTAAACCTATAATACTCGCTCTGACGATCTGCGCCTGCACGATGACCGCTTTTGCAGTCAGCAAGGTAGGCACTACGGCCGCACCGTTTCTGAACATCGCAGTCGGTGCACGCGCGCTGGGCATGGGTGGTGCCTTCACAGCTATGGCAGACGATGCGACGGCGCTTTACTGGAATCCCGCCGGCATCGCCGGAATGGAGAAGTTTTCGGCTTCGTTTGTGCATACGGATTGGCTTACGGATCTGCGATTCAACGTGGTCGGCGCGGTTCTGCCATTAAATAATGACGACGCGATTGGTGCACAGATGACGCTGCTGTCCATGCCGGATCAGGAAGTGACCACGACTCAACAGCATCAGCAGGACGGTGCCGGATATTTCTACAGCGCGGGCAGCATGGCTCTGCAATTAACGTACGGTAAACAATTCACGGATCGATTTAAACTTGGCTTAAGCGGAAAGTACGTACGGGAATGGATCTGGCATGAAGCCGCCGCCACCGTAGCCTTGGATCTCGGAAGCGTCTATCGAACTGACTTGAACGGCATGCGAATCGGGATTGCCATTACGAATTTCGGCGGGAAGATGCAGATGACGGGACGCGACCTCGTGCGCTTCTATGACGTTGACCCGACGCGCGAAGGCAATAACAGCCGTGTGATCGCAAACCTCGCAACAGACAAATGGCCGCTGCCGCTGATGATGCGCTTCGGGCTTGCGATGGAGGCTTTCCAAAATGAGAAGCACCGGATGTCTGTGGCTCTGGATGCACAGCATCCCAACGACAATGACGAATCAATAAATCTCGGATCTGAGTACGCATTCCGCGAGCAGTTTTTCGTTCGCGCGGGGTACCGGTCGCTGTTTTTGCGTGACTCGGAAGAGGGTGCAACTTTGGGATTCGGTCTGAAGTTTAATACTCGCGGCGGGCCGACGTTCATGCTGGATGCCACGTACGAAGACTTCGGACGATTCGATGCGATTTACAAGTACTCTCTGGGGATAGTATATTAGGATAGCGGGGAGCGCTGCCACTGCAAGCTCCATGTCTCAGCCGGGGCTGCAACAGTACATGAATTTTTCGCACTTTTACACATATCTCTTCATAATAGCAGGTCGAGGAGGACCCACAATGTTTAGGTTAAAGAATTTGGTTATGGTCGCGGCATTACTGGTTCTGAGTGTTGCGCCGGTTTGGGCGACCGCAGTAACGTTCCAGTTGAACATGAGCGTTCAGCAGGATTTGGGCAATTTTAATCCGGCGACGGATATCGTCGTCGTTCGCGGCACGTTCAATGGCTGGGGCGGCAACACTCATCAACTGACTCACGCGGGCAGCGGGCTGTACACGATTACCTCGGAGATTCCCGAAGGTTCAATCGAGTTCAAATACGTAATAGTGCAGCCCGGACAGGACGTTTGGGAGTCCGTGGATAATCGCACAGCCAATGTTTCTGGCGCCACACTGGTGCTGCCGGTGGTCTATTTCAACAATGTCGAATCGTCGGCCAGTGCTGATGTGGAAGTTAACTTCCGTGTGAATATGACGGTTCAGGAGCTGTCGGGAAATTTTGAACCGACAACGGATTGGGTTGTGGTGCGCGGTGCTCACAACAACCTCGGCAACTGGGGCGGCGCCGTTCGACTGCTCGAAGAAACCGGCAATCCGGGCGTTTACTCGCTACGCATTCAGTTCAGCTCACTGCCGGTCAATGTTGGCGTTGAGTACAAGTTTGTGATTCTCAACAATGGCGATCCTGATGCCGCAACATGGGAGTCGAGCGCCAACCGCAGCTTCACGCCAACGGGTGAAGAACCGGACATTCTCCCGCCGCCGGGAGGCAACGGCTTTGGCGAAATCAATCCGCCGCTTGTTTACTTCGCGGACATTTCACCGGACGATATTATCACCAATGATGTCGATGTGATCTTCCAAGTCGAAACTACTCCGCTCGAAGGCCGTTTGGCCGATGTCGGCTATGTTTATGACGTGCAGACAGGTGACACGATTTATTCTGTCCAGTCGATACAGGCCGCAGGATTCTTCAACAACTGGCCGTGGGGCAACTTCCTGCCGGAGCACACGATGAATGACAACGGCACGAACGGTGACCTCGTGGCGGGAGATGACATTTGGTCGGCGACGATCACGTTTGCGGCGGGCAGCCCGCGCATGCTGATTTACAAGTACGGCGCCAATCAATTGGACGTGGAAGCGGGGTTTGCACGGAACCACGAACGTCTGTTAGACGACAGCAATCCGACATTCCGTTTGGACGTCGACTGCTGGGGTTCGCCTGACACGCTCTATCAAGCCTGGCCGTGTCTGGTTTCTTCAGCAGATGACAGGAGCGAACCGGTCATCAGCGATTTCAGCCTTGAGCAGAACTTCCCGAATCCGTTCAACCCGTCGACGACCATCAACTTCACGCTGACGCGCGCGGATGTCACCGCATTGAGGGTGTTTGACGTGCTGGGCCGCGAGGTTGCCGTGATGAACTTCGGCCGGATGGACGCGGGTCGTCATACGGTATCGTTCAATGGAAGCTCGCTGTCGAGCGGTGTCTACTTCTACAAGCTCGAGAGTGGCGCACAGAACGCGACACGCAAGATGCTGCTGTTGAAGTAGTCTGAATTGCCGTTACGGCAAACGGGTGTTTATCGTTAACACCAATTAGTGTTTGAACTTTCACACCGGTCGGGGCGCAGGCGGTTGTCTGCGCCCCGCACTGCCCTTATGAGGTGACCCAGTATGATTCGGACAGCCGTTTTATTCTTGATTTCCGCAACTACGCTCTTTGCACAAACGGCATGGTGGGAACCGGCGGCGCCTCGACAAGGTGATGTCGTGACCTTTTATTATGACGCGATCGCAGGCACTCTGCCTGACAACGGGTCGCAAGTTTGGATGCACTGGGGAATTCTGGCCGCCAATGGCAACTGGAGCACTCCGCCGCAAGCGATTTGGCCGGCAGGCTCACAATTGCACTCCGACAATGTCGCCGTTCAAAGCCCGATGACAAACACGGGCAATCAGGTGTGGTCACTGTCAATCGACTTTGACGATTTGACGGAGGCCATCGCGTTTGTATTCACGGACCGGCAGAACAACTGGGATAATAACGCAGGCAATAACTGGTCGATACAGTTTCTGGCCGGGGGGACTGTGTCGTGGTGGACGCCTGCGGAGCCAGAACCCGGCGATGCTGTTACGATTTATTATGATGCGATTGCGGGCACACTGCCCAACGGAGCAACCACTGTCATTCTGCACTGGGGAGTGAATGAAGCAGGTCATGGAAACTGGCGGCTGCCTCCGCAGATGATGTGGCCTGCCGGAACGGTCGCACAGGGACAGGCGGCGCGTTCGCCGATGGTGAATCAGGGCAACGGATTATTCAGCGTGACCATTCAAACGATCGACACAATTTTCTCAATTCACTATGTGACAACAGACGGCACGAACTGGGACAATAACGGCAATCAGAATTGGGACATCTTTCTTGAGGAGCCACCGGTTCCACTTTACTCTCACGTTATTTTTCGCTTCGATCCGCGCTCCGCATTTTCACAGTATAGCGGACAAATCAACTCGCTGAATCTGGCAGGTGCCTTCAACGGGTGGAGCACCAGCGCGACGCCGCTGACGAGGCTGGATGAGTATGGAAACCGCTGGGGCGAGGTGCAAATTCCCGTGGGGGACAATGAGTATAAATTTGTCATCAACGGAAACAACTGGCAGATTGATCCGGATAATCCGCGCAACGCACCGGGCGGATTCAATAATTCACTGTTGACCGTCGAACTGGATTCGCTGCCACAGGTCTTCGACATTCAGCCCGGCGAGAACCGAGTCTTTACATTCGGAGTCCCGCAAACCATAACAGCAAAGGTACGCGGCGGGGACTTGGGGCCGGGGATTCTCGGAACGCCTGTTGTGCGCATCAATGGCTCGATAGTTTCGCCAACCTGGAATCCGGGGACCGGGCAATTGTCCATCGACTTGCCGACCAATATCAATTTAACAGAGGTCAGCATTCAAGCAACAGACAGCGCCGGACGAACGTCGACTCGCTATCTTTGCTATGGATTCGTCGAAGGTGACGGCTACATGGCTGTGGATCCGCGCGAGGACTTACTGTATGAAACAACTGAATCCGTGGACTTACGCAGCTTTGGAATATATTCGAATTCAAATGGCGATGCGCTCGAGATACGAACGCGTTTCCACAGTGCCTTGACTGCGAACACGATGGCGATTCTGACTATTACTGCCGATGAAGGCAACTATAGTGCAATTTCCGGAATGCAGGCGGAATACGAAGTTGCGGGACTTGCATCGGGCGGTGTGGTGATTCCACTTTTGTCTCCGACGAGTCCGTACTTCGATGCGACTATTCACAACCGCATCCACTACGGCGGGATTGGCGGGGAGTCCGTGCCGATTACGGTTCAGGCTTTGGCCAACACGTTTGAATGCCACTTCGAGGTGCGCGATCTGGAGAATGCGCTCGGAAATTACCAAACAGCTTGGAACTACGCCTGTGTGAGTGCGGTGGCCGGCTCATCGGCGGACGGTTATGTTTCGGAAGTTGGCCCAGGTCAAGGTGGAATTGCGGGAATCGAAGAGCCGGACTATTATGACGCGATTCTCTTCATGGCAGACGACGTGCAAAAGAAGAATTCAAAGAACTATGGATTGACACGACGAGTAACGTTTGATGCGCCGGGCCGCGGATTGGCGAGGATTGCACCGGAGCAGATTGGTCCGAATGTCGCACATCCCGGGCCGCTTTGCAGAATTCTGACGCGAGGCGCGCCGACGCGGATTCCCAGCAAGACCATCAGAGGGAGAGTGACTTCGCAGTTCGCGGTCAACAGCGCGTGGGTAATGCAGAATCAGACATTGCTGCCCGTGACGCTGACCGGAGACAGCTTTTCAGTTGCCGTGACGTTGGTCGAGGGAGATAATCTGTTTTCCCTGTTTGCGGTGGATGCCAACAACGATACCGGCCGCTCGGCGCAAATGAATTATCCTCTGCTGGTGGATCATGCGCCTGTTCCGAACATCGTCATCAACATCGGTGATGCCTCTTTTTTCCTTGACGCATCGACATCAACCGATCCGCAAGGCGATAATCTGAGCTTTCAGTGGAGCGCCGATCCGGATAATCCCTCGCCTGTGACACTGAACAACGCCAATAGCGCGCAAGCAAGTTTTGTGATTCCTCAGGTATACGGGGAATACTACTTTGACTTAATCGTTTACGATACGGAGGAAAACGCATCGCGGGCACGGACGTTTGTGCGCGTCGATGCGAACGGACAATCGCCATTCCTGAACAATCAGGCGGCGGAATGGGTGGAGAACGCAATTGTCTATGAAATCTTCCCGCGTGCCTATTCTGCAAGCGGAAGATTGGACGACATCACGGCGGACGTGGGGCGGATCGCTGAACTTGGCTTCAACGCCATCTGGTTGATGCCGATTTTTGAAGGGCCGTCGGATCACGGCTACGAAATTACCGATTACTACACGGTCGAGCAAGACTACGGCACGGCTGAAGACTTGCACGAACTCGTCGCTGCGGCGCACGCGCACGGCTTGCGTATCGTGCTCGACATGGTCATCAATCACACAGGAATCGGGCACCCCTTCATGCAGGATGCCATCCGTTACGGCAGGCACTCGCATTATTGGAATTGGTACGATCGGGATGGAAGCGGCAACTATACCTATTACTTTGACTGGCTGTCGCTGCCGAACTTGAATTTGAATAATCCTGAAACCGCTCGCTACTTCATTGACATGTGCAAGTGGTGGGTGACAGAATTTGACATAGACGGGTATCGCTGCGACGTCGCATGGGGGCCGATGCAGCGCAGTCCGCAATTCTGGGTGGATTGGCGGCGTGAACTGAAGAAGATCAAACCGGAAATTCTGCTGCTCGCCGAGGCGGGGGCCAACGAATTCACCATTTACAATGACCGATTTGACTTATCCTACGACTGGAATCTGCATCACGAAGGCACGGCGGCCTTTACCAACATGTTCCCGGCAATTCCTAACTTCACGAATCTGACCGCGCTGATCACGAACTACGGTTTCCCATGGCCGGAGTACAAGAATCCTTTCCGGTTCATGGAGAATCACGACGAGTCGCGTTACGTCACGATCAAGACTCCGGCTCAGACGAAACTGGTGGCGGAACTCCTGCTTACGATTCCCGGTGTGCCGATGATTTACGCCGGACAGGAGATCGGAGAGACATCGCAGCGCGGCGTGATCAACTGGGGCAGCGATCCAAACGGCATGTTTCCGCACTACTATCGGCTGCTGAACGCACGGAAGCGGCTGCCCGCGATGCGCATCGGAGATTTCGACTTACTGACCACCGACGCGCCGGGGCCGTGTTACGCGTTTGCGCGGACTGGTGAAGGAATGGATCCCGTCATATTCCTTGGCAATTTCAGTTCCACCTCGCAGCTTGTGAATGTAAATCTTGATGCACAATTGCTGGGCATACACCCGGACTCGACGTATGTTGTCTCGGAGATCACAACTTCGACCAACTTCACACGGCTCGGGTCAGAGTTGACGACGATCTTCACGAGTCTCTCATCTTACTCGGGGCGCGTGTGGGTAATTTCCGATTCCGCATTCTCCACAGACGCGCGCGAGCTTCCAGCCATTCCCCGCAAGACGGAACTACTTGCTCCCTTTCCGAATCCGTTCAATCCGGTTGTGACGGTTCCGCTTGAGTTGGCGAAGGCATCGCGAGTGACGTTGCGCGTGTTTGACGTGCTCGGGCGCGAAGCGGCAAGGCTGGCCGACGATATGATGCAGCCGGGTGTTCACGAATTCACGTGGGACGGATCGCGCATGTCAAGCGGCATTTATTTCGTGATGCTACAGGCGGACGGCGTGACGCAGACGAAGAAACTTGTGTTGATGAAATAGTGATAAGAAGAATCGTTTGCCTGCTCGCGATTCTGGCTTTTTCAATCGTGGGCTTGGCACAGACTCAGATTGTGAACGCCGGAGAGAACCGTCCGTTCTTGATTGCGAATCGAGCCGGAACATATCTCTACGGCTCGTCGGGTGACGAATGGGATCAGGGTTGGATGGGGTTGTGGGTGAAGCGGGAACGGGTGGCGGGGCCATTTTCCGTCGTCGACAATAAAGGGCACCGCAGATCGCTGGACAAGGCACGGTTTGAGGTTGCGAAGTCATCTGCAATGTGGCGCTGGGCGGACGGCGGAGAATTCAGGATTTACTTCGAGTCGTATCGGGACTCTCTGCTCTACGAGCCGATAGACTGGACAATTGAGCCGGCAAGCGCGTGGGTTCTGCCGGAGCCTCGAGAGAGACTTGCTGACGCATTTGCAGTTGAAGCGGATCGGCTTCCAGCTTTTTCGGGTACGGAAATCGATCGTGAGATTGTGTGGGCCGAAATTCAACTGCTGAATCTCCTTGCCGAAGAAGATTCGCTGCTTTATGCAGGGATACCGTGGTTTAATGAGGGGTGGGGTCGCGATACATTCATTTCGCTGCCGGGGTTGTTGGTGACGGGGCACTTTGATGCGGCGCGAAAGCTGTTGATGCGATTCGCCGGATGGATTGACCGCGATCCGAGCAGTCCGACATACGGAAGAATTCCGAATCGCGTGCGACCCGGTGAAGATATCGCCTATAACACGGCGGACGGCACGCCGTGGTGGATGCGCGAAGTGTATGAATACGGCCTCTATTCGGGAGATTACGCGCTGTGGGATACGCTGCTCTCGGATGGCGGCGCGCTGCGAGTCGCGCTGGACGCGGCGGTGGCGAAGAGTGACAGCTTCGGGTTTCTGACGCACGGCGATGCGGATACGTGGATGGACGCCGTTGGGCCTAAAGGACCGCACACTCCGCGCGGAAATCGTGCTATCGAGATTCAAGCACTGCATTACGCCGCGCTCGATAATGCCACGCGGATGACGCGCAAGCCGAATCCGGCGTGGAAAGAAACGGCCAATAGGATTCGCCGGAACTTTTTGTCGGAGTATCTGGCATCGGCGGGTGATCATTTTTACGATCGATTAATGGCCGATGGCACGCCGGATACGACGATGCGGCCGAATCAGATGTTCACGTTTACCGCGCCTTACACTCAGCTTGTGCCGCCGCAATTCGAACAAACGGTGACGAGGAAAGTCTCCAGCGAGTTATTTCATGAACATGGTGTGCTGAGTTTGAGTCCGCAGGACACTTGCTTTCATCCGTTTCATCAGGATTGGCACTATCCGAAGGACAATGCGTATCATCAGGGAATTGTTTGGGTGTGGAATTCGGGGCCTGCGAAATCGTTGTTGATCCGGCAAGGGCGCGGCGATTTGGCACTGAAGATGATGGACTACGAAGCCCGGCACATGCGCGAGCGCGGGATGGTGGGATCGCTGCCGGAGTTGTTCGATGCGGTGAAGCGACCCGAGAACAAATACATTGATTGGTCGGGAACGAGTTCGCAGGCATGGAGTCTTGCGGAATTTTTGCGCGCTACATATCAAGACTTTCTCGGCGTTCGTCCGGTGCTTTACGGCCGTGTCGAACCCTTCTGGCTGATCGCGCCGCGGATACCCATGGAGTGGGGATTAGTGCAAGCTCAAGTTACTTGCTCCGGCACTCCGATTGATCTAAGGATGCAACAGTTCAGCGACTCGACTGTCATTGAAGTCAAGGCAATTACGACACCGAAGAGTCCATTGCCCGTGAAATTTTTTGATGTAGCTCGAGGAGTGACAGGAGAGATCAATACGACCGATCCGCTGCGCGTGGTGTATCGCAAAAACGACGGCTATATGCTGGTGGACGGGAAGCCGACGTCGCAGAAGATTCTTGAAGGTTGGCCGTATGATAGTGGCCCGGAGGATCTGACATTCGCTCCGCCAATTACAAAGCTCGACTTTGCATCATTGAAAGACCCTGAATGGAGAGTGCTCAAGGGAAAAGACATTCATTGCGACATCCAGTATTCGCTCTTGATGGATCGCGTTGAGGATCCGGCGGGGGATGATGTCGGTGACGGGAGTTATGTCTATCCGACGGACGAGAATTTCCGCAAGGGGATACTCGATCTGCGGCAGTTTGAAGTGCGTGACGCGAAGGACAGCTACTACTTTGAACTGACGCTTGACAACTTATGGCAACCGGGCTGGCATCCGGAATACGGATTTCAATTGACCTATGCTGCTATTTGTCTGCATTCGGACGGAGCGTCACGCACGGATGTCGGTGCGAACTCCATTGAGACGCTCGACACTCCGTTTTCACGTGTCATTTATGTGGGCGGCGGGGTGCGGATCGAGAACGAGCGCGGTGAGATCGTTGGTGAGTTCATTCCGAGAACCAACAAGGATGCGTTCGGATACGTTTCGTCAGCGACGATTTCCTTCTGTCTGCCGAAGTCGCTGTTTCCGACGCGGGACGAGAGTTGGGAATGGACAGTGCTCTGCGGCGCGCAGGATGATCATGGCGGTGCTGGCATCGGAGAGTTCCGCGCCGTAGTTGCCACCGCGGAACGCTGGAGCGGCGGAGGGAATTCAGGCGGTGGATCACACATTTACGACCGACTCAGCACGCTCGCGCAAGAGTGACCGGTCAAAAGCGAAACTTCAGACATGGCAAGTATAGAACTTCGGAACATTCGCAAACAGTTTGGCAACGCTTTGGTTCTGCACGATATCAGTTTCTCTGTCCGGGAAGACGAGTTTGTGGTGCTGGTCGGACCTTCCGGCTGCGGAAAGACGACGATTCTCAGAATGATTGCGGGACTGGAAGCGCCGACTTCGGGAGAGGTCTGGATCGGGGGCAGGAATATCACCAGCGTGCATCCGCGCGATCGCGATATCGCCATGGTGTTTCAGAGTTACGCGCTCTATCCGCATCTGAGCGTCTATGACAACATGGCCTTCGGTCTAAAGATGCGCAAAGTGCCTGCTGCAGAAATTGACTTGCGCGTGAAAGAGGCCGCCGAGTTCTTCGAATTAAGCGACCTGCTGCAGCGCAAACCCAAGCAACTTTCGGGGGGACAGCGGCAGCGTGTGGCACTCGGGCGCGCCGTCGTGCGGCATCCATCGGCATTTTTGTTTGACGAACCACTTTCGAATCTCGACGCGAAACTTCGTGCACACACTCGAACCGAGATTTCCCGACTTCACAAACGTCTTAAGACGGCCATGGTCTACGTGACACATGATCAGATCGAAGCAATGACTCTCGGAGAACGAATCGTTGTGCTCAAAGACGGTGTCATCCAGCAGATTGACTCGCCGCTGAATGTTTACAGAAGGCCGGCAAACAAGTTCGTCGCCGGATTCATCGGTTCACCTGCCATGAATTTTATCGCGGGGGCGCGCGACGGCACGCACTTTCGTTCGGCAGCACTGCATTTTCCATTGCCACAGACTCTCTCAAGCGGAACGAACAAACTGACGTTGGGCCTACGTCCCGAACAGATTGGCGTGGGGGCGAAGGGAAACGGAAAAGTCGGATTCAATCTTCTGGTGGACGTGGTCGAGCCGATCGGCAATGAGTTGCTCGTTTACGGAAGGATCGGAGATCAGGACTTGATCGTTCGCTGCGATCCGCGCACCGAGGTGATGCCGGACACAACATTGCCGGTATACTTTGATCCGAACGCAGTTCATTACTTTGACGCAGACAGTGAGCAATCGCTGCTGCGTGACTAACATTTATTGAGATGCAACAGCTACTCTTCACTCTTGCACTTCTTTTCACTATCTCCATGGCACAAGCGGGACAGCTGTATCTGAACATAATCTGGCATCAGCACCAACCGCTGTATTTGAATCCGGAAACCGACGAACTCTCGGGGCCGTGGGTGCGCACGCACGCCACCAAGGACTACTACGACATGGCGGCACTGCATGAACAGTTTCCCGAGATTCATGCGACGATCAACTTGACCTCTTCCCTGCTCTATCAATTGCAGGATTACTACGTGAATCGTCTCGGCCCATTGGTCCGGATGGGCGAAGACGGAAAGCGTGAGTTGGATGCCGCGACATATTTCGCAAACTTCTACAGAACCGATCCCTGGATTGACCTTGCTCTGAAAGCTACCGATAGTTTTTCCGATGCGGACGTTGCAAAGTTGATTTCTGAGCCATGGAACGCTTTTGGTATTTCGGAAATACAAATTGCGAAGTTCCCGCAGTATGAGGCGCTGCGGGCGAAGGCTCGCGACAGTTTGACCACTGACGATCTGCGCGACATCAAGTCGTGGTTCTTCACGGCGCACTTTGATCCCGACTTTCTGCGCGGTTCTGCGGGCATTGATGTGAGTCTTGCTGATCTGATTGAAGAGCGCGGAGGAAAATTTTATCTGCGTGGGAAGGAGCATTTCAGCGAGCGCGACGCGAATAGATTGGTTGCCGAAGCGGCGCGTGTGGCAGAGGAGATCGTGCCGGTTCATCAACGGTTGCTGGCGAGCGGGCAACTTGAGATCATCACAACGCCATTTTATCATCCCATTCTCCCGCTCCTGATTGACAGCGATGTGGCAAAAGTGTGTCAGCCGAAGAGTGAGTTGCCTTCACGCTACGCCTATCCGGAGGATGCGCACGCGCAGGTCATCAAAGGAATCAGTTTTTACGAGCGTCTATTCCGGAGAGCGCCCCAAGGGATGTGGCCTGCGGAGGGTTCCATTTCGCAGGGTGCCGCGAATGTATTTCGAGCACACAACGTGCGCTGGATCTGCGGAGACATGCATGTCTTGATGCGATCCAAGCCCGAAGGACTCGATGTCGCCAAACCATATCGAGTCAAAACCCCCGACGGCGATGTCGCAATCGTGTTTCGTGAAACCACACTTTCCGATCATATCGGTTTCACGTATCAGAACATGAAGCCGGATGAAGCGGTTGCGCATTTCACAAAGGAGATTCTGAGGTATGTGCCAAAGGAGAGCCAGAGCGACCGACTGCTTACGGTGATTCTGGATGGAGAGAATGCGTGGGAGTGGTATCGTTATGACTTGGACGCCAAGAGATTCCTGAACGGACTGTATGCGAAACTGACCGAACTGCGCGAGGAAGGGCTTGTCACCTGCGTCCATCCCACAGAGTATTTTCGCGGCAATCCCGAGCGCGGCATTCCTGCGCACCCGATTGAAGAGTTGACAGAAATTACCGAGTTGTGGCCCGGATCGTGGATCAATGCGAACTACGACACTTGGATCGGTGAACCCGAGGAAAATAAGGCCTGGGAGTATCTGCTCAAGGCGCGGCGTGCTCTCGAGAATTCGGGCTTGAAGCAACCGGATCCTTATGCGCCAATGGAGAAGAGTGCGCAGGGCGCGGCAATCTATCGCGCGTACGAGGCAATGTACGCAGCTGAGGGATCAGACTGGTTTTGGTGGTACGGGGCGGATCAGAGCGCGCCGGCCGGTGATCGGCCATTTGAAGAAGCATTTTTCGCGCATCTGCGCGCCGTTTATGGACAGATGCGCGAAGCCGGTGTTGATATCGAGACTCCCGAGCTTGAACCAATCCTCAGTCAGGCGAAGATTGCGACACAGGAGTCTGGCGGCGTCATGCAGCGCGGAGGCGAGATGCGCCGCGTGAGGTTCGAATGCGATGCGTCTTCCGAGCAGGTCAGCGTCGCAATATTCATCGTCGGTAATCAGTCGGCGCTTGGTGACTGGCAGCCAAACATTGTGCGCTTGCGCGATGACGGTGCGGCGGGCGACCAAACGGCTCAAGATGGCATATGGTCTCTGGAAATCGAATTGCCTTTGGGAACGGAAGTGCAGTATAAATACACCAATTCCGGCGACGCAGGTATCTGGCTGCCGTCCGAGGAGTTTCCCCAGTCAAATCGTGCATTCACTGTGGACGGTGCATCCGGGGAAGTGATCGTGCATCGTTCTGTGTTTGGGGTGCGTGATTGACGTGATGCGATTTCTGTTAGCCGCTCTTGTGCTCCTTGCCGGATGCTCGCGCGATGACGGCATCGTTCGCTTGCAACTCTGGCATCAAATGCAGCCGGAAGATCGCGCCGTGCTTACGCGAGTGATTCAGGCCTATAGTGCGACTTTAGATTCGGTCAGAATCGAAGTGATCTATAAGGAGACTGAGGAGTTGCGTTCAAACTTTCAGTCTGCGGCGCTTGCCAAGCTCGGACCGAGTCTTGTTTACGGTCCTTCTGATCAGGTCGGACCGCTGGCAACAATGCGCTTTGTGCAGCCGCTCGATGCCTACTTCACGCCAGAAGAGTTTGAACGGTTGGATGATCGCGCTCTGGTGAAATTTAAGGGTCATACATATCAGATTGCAGATCGAATTGGCAACCATCTGACTTTAGTATACAACAAGAAGCTGCTCCCGACACCGCCGCAAACAACTGACGAGCTGATCAAGATGGGACAAGCGGCGACGAAGGATTTCAACGGTGACGGGGTGACGGATCAGTGGGGACTTGTGTGGAATTTCACGGAGCCTTTCTTCTTCATTCCCTGGTTTTCGGGATTCGGAGGATGGGTCATGGACGAGGACGGTCACCCGTCGCTCAACTCGCCTGCAGCTGTGGAAGCATTCAAGTTCGTGCGTTCACTTCGCAGCCAGTACAAGATCGTTCCGCCGGACTGTGATTATAATACAGCGGACGCGCTGTTCAAAGAGGGCCGTGCGGCGATGCTCATCAACGGGCCGTGGTCGTGGAGCGGTTACGGTGCTGCTGGTGTCGATTATGAGTTAGCGCGCATTCCGATGGTTTCTTCTACAGGATTGTGGCCCGCTCCGATGGTGTCTCCGCTGGGCTACTCCATTAATGTACGCGTCGAAGGTAGAGAGCTTGAAGAGACAGTGAGACTGTTGAAGTATTTATTGAGTGACGATGTTCAGCAGCAGTTTGTCGAAGCAACCGGGATCATTCCGAGCAGCTTGAAAGTGCGGGCGGACTCATCTTACGTCTCGCGTCCGCACGTCGCGCAAAGTCTTTCTCAGTTCGAAGTGGGCAGGCCGATGCCAATTGTTCCGGAGCTGCGCGCGGTGTGGGATGCCATGCGTGCATCCTATCAGTCCGTATTGGGTGGAAATCTTTCACCGGAGGACGCTGCGAGGAACATGCAGAGAGACGCCGAGCAGAAAATTCGGGAGATGAATGAATAGAGAACGGAATTTCGCGCTTTGGATGGTGGCACCTGCGGCAATCGTGGTTGCGCTGGTCGTTGTGTGGCCGTTCGTCTACAACGTGATACTGTCGTTCTCCAATATGAGTCTGCTGCATATCCATGATTGGGAGCTAATCGGACCGCGTCAGTACGAGAAGGTATTTTCCGATTCCGCCTTTTATGGAGTCCTCGGAAAGACACTTGTCTGGACAATCGTCAATGTCTTCTTTCATGTCACGATCGGTGTTGCGCTGGCGGTTATTCTGCACGAGAATGTGCCGGGACGTAGGTTGTTCCGCACCCTGCTCATCCTGCCGTGGGCGATTCCGGCCGTCGTGACGGCTCTCACGTGGCGCGGCATGTTTCATTACGAGTACGGGGCAGTCAATCTCATCCTGACGAAGGTCTTCAGCCAGACGCCGATTCAGTGGCTCAATGATCCCATCGGCACATTTGCTGCATGTATTGTGACCAACGTCTGGCTGGGATTTCCGTTCATGATGGTCGTTGCACTGGGCGGGTTGCAGAGTATCCCAAAAGAGCTTTACGAGGCGGCAATGATTGACGGTGCGAGTGCATGGCAGAGATTTCGGACGATCACACTTCCGATGCTGGTGCCTGTCTTGACGCCCGCGATTATTCTTGGGTTTGTGTGGACCTTCAACAAGGTGGATATTGTCTGGCTGGTTTCCAATGGCGGAGAGCCGGCCGACCAAACTCACATTCTTGTTTCCTACGTTTATCGAGCGGCGTTTAACCTTTACCGCTACGGATATGCTGCAGCCGGTTCAATGATTATCTTCCTGCTGCTTGTGCTGTTCTCTGTTACCTTCATGCGAAAACTGCAGGCAAAGGCTTAAGCCGTGATCAAGAAAGTCATACTCTTCACGATTCTTGCGGTCATCACGGTAATGACACTATATCCGATATTAACGGTGGTCACCGTGTCCTTGCGTCCGGCGGACAAACTGCTCTCGACCTCGCTTGAGATCATTCCGGAAGACGCCACATTCCGGAATTATGTCACCCTATTCACGGACAGGCCGTTTGCCAGATGGCTGCTCAACAGCACATTAGTGGCTGCGGCGGTCACTATCTTTGCGACCGCACTCGCTTCAACGGCAGGTTACGCTTTTTCGCGTTTCAGGTTCCCCGGCTACAAGGTGGGCATGAGCCTGCTCCTGATAACACAGATGTTTCCGGCAACGATGCTGCTGCTACCGCTGTTCTTGATGCTTGCGAAACTCGGCTTGATCAACTCGTATATCGGCTTGATGGTCGTCTATTCGGCAACAGCATTGCCGTTTACGGTCTGGCAGATGAAGGGCTATTATGACACGATTCCTCCCGAGCTTGAAGAAGCGGCCATGTTGGACGGTGCGAACAGGTTTAAGACGTTCTATCTCGTGATTCTGCCGCTTGCGGCGCCTGCGCTGGTGATTACGGCGCTGTTCAGTTTTCTGACGGCATGGAGCGAGTATGTCGTGGCCGCGCAGGTTCTGCTGACAGAGGACATGTACACATTGCCCATCGGTCTCAAGCAGTTTCAGTCCAGCATGACAACAGAGTGGGGGCTGTATGCGGCGGGGTCGATCGTCGTGAGTATTCCGGTGATAATATTGTTCATGAAATTGTCCAAGTGGCTGGTGTCCGGCTTGACGCTGGGAAGTGTAAAAGGATAGTTTGCGTATGAAGAAGATGATCTTGCTATTGCTGTGTATGGTTGGAGTCACAAGTGCGGATGTGAGTTACCGCGACACTCCCTGGAAGCTCGAGCATTGGCTTGCGAAGGATGAGATCAATGACGTGGCACGAGGTGACGTTGACCTTTGCAACCTATTCTACCGAGAGACCGAGGACTCGCTCTATTGCAAGACCACTATTCGGGAGAGTTGGATCGGCCGGTGCGATGTCAGATGGGAAGTTCGTGATGCAAAGGGACTCATAGCCCGCTTGACAAGCGGAGGCACCGGAAGTGCGGCCGTGCGCGAACAGACCTATCGCGGAGTGCTTGAGTGGGCCATTGCGAGGCCGGATGACTGGGCAGGCGTGAACACGATTCGCGTCGAGACCTACAACGCAAGTGTCATCCATGACAAAATCGAATGGACTCGTGACTCTCATCGATCATTAGACGGTGACGTTGGCAATTGCGCGTTCGTGCATCACGGAAATCAAGGCTTAACCTATACAGACGTGTTTCGCGGGCAGGACGGCAGTGAAGGTTTTGACGAAATCCTCGAATTGCACCAAGCACGTAACGCTCCGGGAAACTTTCATCTTTCTGGAACGCTGATCACCGCGGCGGACTGGTATGACCGACCGTTTCTGCAGTGGCTGCGTGATGGAATCACCGAAGGTTGGGTGGCTATGCTTGGCTCAGCCTACGCACAGCACATCATGCCGTTCGTTTACAATAACATGAACAACTGGGCGGTCAGTATCGAGCAGGATCTGATCGAGTATAAGCTTGGCTACTCACCTCGCGTGGCGTGGATTCCGGAACGCGTCTGGCTTGCCCAAGGGCACTATCCCGATGCAGGGTTAAACGATTCATGGCTCGGCGACAACTGGACGCAGCACGGAATTGACGCGGTGATTCTTGATGACTGGCCGCACGTGGCGGGTTATAGTGACCGGAAGATTCATTGGATGAATAACGGCTCCGGAGTTGTCTTGCGTGTGATTCCCATCGACGGCGAGTTCACGGGCAACTGCCACTATAATCCGGGTGCTGCTATCGCGCAGATTCAAGGCACGGGCCGCTACGGAATTATTGTTTATGGAACGGATTGGGAAGCCGCCGCGGAGATGGCGGACTTTGACTGTCCGGACTGTCTTGAGAACTATACGCAAGTGCTTAACTGGGCTGCAGACAACTATCCCGCTGTCGATATTTGGAAGCTTGACGACGCACTAAATCACGGAGACTTTGCCGGGAACGGAATTGAAGTAGGGAACGGAACGTACGGATTGATCGGTGGGAACAACGGATACGGCGGAACGAACAATAGTTGGTACACACACTGGGCGGGAACGGCGTCGCTGTCTGACTTTCATGCGCCCGCGTGGAACTACGGTCAAATCTGGACAACCGTCTACAATCAGGTCAACGGCGCTCCGAACAACACTCTGTCAGAGACCGCTTGGTACGTGATGATGACGAATCTGCACGAGACGGCGTGGCACGACTACATGGGCGGGCCGATCAGCGGCTGGCAGCATCGCTATAGCGCGCATATCAAGAACGCGGCAGTGTATGCGGAAGCCGCACGCTGGGCGGCGGGGCTGTATGCCAACACGTGCGGAGCATTTTTCAGCGATATTGACGTGGACGGTATCGAGGAGCTTGTCATACACAATGACCGTGTCTACGCGGTGTTCGAATCAATTGGCGGTCGTGCACAATATGTCTTCAGCAAAGGACCGGGGGGAGAGAATTTCTCAATTGTCGGGAGCTGCAACACATACTGGGCGGAGACGGATGGCGACTATGACGAACCTTCCTCGAACAATCATCAGGCGGCCTTTGCAGACGTGAGTCCGACCTATCGAAACGATCTCTACACATTGTCGATCGACCAGAACTCGAACGCATTTGCGAAGATTAGAATGAGTTTCGGGTCTGTCGAAAAGACGATCGAGGTGTCGTCCGGCACTCCGTATTTGCAGGCGAGGTATGACGTCGGTAATCAGGACTGTTACATTCGGCATGGCTTCAGTCCGGACTTGCTCGGTATGATTTGGGATGCGGAGATGCAGCGACTTTGGGATCCTGATCAGGCCTATTCGGGTTTTCGCAATCCGAACAGCGGCGCGACAGGAGCTTTAATCAAGAACAACGGCGGCACGACGCATGTCACCGAGTTCGCGGGTACGCTGCTGCGCGGCGATGAGTTGCGGGGAAGCGGAGAGTTTTCGTACCTGCTTTACGCCGGTCCAACATCCGCGCCGGACGTCAACGGACGCGTGGCGGAACTTGAGGCGTTGACGTCACTCAATCTCGATGTCTATGGTCCGCGCCTGAACGCGCAGGCGGCTTTTATCAACTCCACCACAATCGAACTCTCATTCAATGAAGCCGTAAATCAAACGCTTGCTGAAACGCCGGCCAATTGGGCTTTGTCGGGTTTCGTCGTACCGCATAGTGTTGTCGCAGCAGTCCGGCAAGGGGATTGGACGCGAGTTCGGTTGACCGTCTCTCCCAATCTCGCGGGCGGAGAAAGCGGGGTTGTGTCGGTGATAAACGTCACGGACATGAGTGGTAATGTCGTGAACCCGGACTTTGACGAAGCACTCCTTGCAGTTCCCAACGGACTGACACCGCATACCATCGTCATTGACGGCACGCGTGATTTTGATGTGGCGAATGAATGTTTGATTGCTGCGGCGGATACGCTCACAATTACATGGGATTCGCTTGCGCTTTACATCGGTTACTGGCGCAAAGACTTGAGTACGGGAGATTTGTTTGTCAATATTGATACTAATCAGCAGCCGAATTCAGGTGCGGCGACCGACTCGTGGGGCCGCGTTCTCTTTGCGAATCCGTTCCGGATTGAATATCAAATCGCCATTGAAGGCGGACCGGGCAACATTCAAGTCAACCGTTGGACCGGAACAAGCTGGATCTATCAGCAGTTTGGGCAGCACGGTGCCAGCAGCTATAACGGTTGGTCGGGCAATCCGTATACGGAGATGCGCATCCCCTGGTCTGACTTGGGAAGTCCCGTCGGGATAGCGCTGTCCGTACACGTCACGCAGGAGGACAATCAGATCACGACGCGTGCGCTGCCGCAGGCAAATCCAGTAGGCAATCTGGTAACGCTTTCCCATTGCTATCGCATCTATGCTCCGTATGCCTCCGGTCCGTTGCCGCTGATGGGCGCGCGGACGAAAAACATTCTGTCCGGTGATTTGATTGAACCGGAGTTATCGATTAACGGCGAATCCGGAGTTCCCAGATTGTTCTGGGCGCCCGTGCAGGGTGCGCATAGCTACGATATTTATCGCGCCGCAACGTCCACCGGAACGTATGACTTTCTGGGGGAAACTTCACTCACGACATTCGACGACTTATCCGTCCTGCCCGGCGATCGAGCTTTCTACGTCGTGCGGGCGCGCGGCGGGATTTAAGAACTGCTTACATTGATACCATTTCATTTTCTGATGACACACTTACAGGAGACACCATGAAACACATGCGCAGTATGGCTTTTTACGCGGCGATGCTGATTGCCGCGATCGCAAATGCGGTGCCCTCGTTTACGCCGATAATTGACGGCATCAAAGACGCGGGCTGGGGAAACACTCCGGATCATTCGACCACGTCGCAGGCACTGCCGCTCGAGTTCAACCTTGACGGTGGACTGTACGTGACGGACGACGCTGAGTGGGTCTATTTCGGATATGATGCGGACAACGATCCGTGGGTGGATGGGAAGAGCGTGCACGTCCACATCGTTTTCGACGTGGGAAGCACGGCTGGAGGCGGGACGTTTGCTTGCTGGGGCGCGAACAATGTCGCGTATACGATGGCGTTCAAGCCCGAATACGATCTCGTGATGCAATGGAACACAACGGACCAGAACTCACAATTCACGGGGTTGAACACGTGGACGATCAACACGTGGGTGCAGCAGCCTGAGATTACAACGGATGCCGGCGGAGGCAATCAGTGGACGGAGGTCGCAATTCGCAAGAATCAGATCGGCACACCGGGAGCCGGCGCGACCCTGAATATCTCAATGTGGCTGAGGCCTGCATGGGATACGCAAGGCGGTGTGGCCTGTCTGCCGGCGCAGGCGAATTTCCCAAGCGACAACGGCGCAGTAGCGCGTGCGCTTTCGGTGCAGTTCCCCTATACTATTCAGGCTGCATTCGGTGATGTCGTGGCGCCGCGTTTGATCTCAGTGCATCAAATCGATCGCCGCTCAGTCGAATTGTTGTTCAATGAACCGATGCTGCTGGCTTCACTGAACAATTCGTCCAACTACATTCCTCACGGCTGGCCGTTCACTGGATTCCGTTACGTCAACAATCTGACCGTCGGAATCTACAACTTTGCGGGGTTCACGGATGGATCGCAGTATGGTATTTCGCTAACGGCAGGCATCCGCGACTTAGCAAACAATTCGATTGATCCGAACTTTGATTCGCTGTCGTGGACGTCGCCGATGTATGCGGACGTGCTCTTCCGTGTCGAAGATCCCGGCATGACGCACGACACGATTTATATGAAAGGGTCCTTTAATTTCTACCGCGAATACGACGCATTCTGGTCAGGCGGGAACTACCAGCTCTACGACGACGGCACGAACGGCGACCTCGTAGCCGGCGACCACGTATTCTCGCGCCTCTTCGAAATGGTGCCGAACGGCGGGGCCGTTGACTTTGAGTGGGGCTGTGTGGATGAAGCAGACAACTGGCTGGTGGTCGGACCCAATCAATCCTTCACGTTGTTTGACGACACTGATATCACTGTGACGTATGTGATTCCCAATCCGACTGCAAGTCCTGTGACCGTGACGTTCCGTTGTGATGTGGAGTGTCTGCTCGGTACGGGACTTACTGTGGACAGCATCACAGTCGCGGGCACGTTCAACGGGTGGGCCGGTCAGCGTATGGATGACGCTGACTTGAATCAGCAATATACTCTCGATGTGTTGTTCCCGGCCGGTTCATCGCGCAGTCATGCCTTCAAGTTCCGTTATCACGTTGCAGATGGAACCGAGTGGGAACACATCGGTGACCGTCTGTTTGAAGTGAATGACTCCAATCCAACGCAAGATTTGGGGAACATGTTCTGGGATAACTGGGTGTGCGCTCCGTACAATCTGACCATCCATAGCGAGGGCACAAATGCCGTTCTGCGTTGGGACGGACCGGCTCGCGCCACGTTCGACGTGTTTGGTCATACATCTTCCGACGGCATTCTCGAGAATGGAAGTATTCTCGTCAACACGCCCGATCACACTTACACCGTGACGCCACTGGGTAACCAGCAGTTCTTCCAAGTGCGCGCGGTCGCTCCATAGTCAGCACCATAGATGTTGAAGAAAGCCGTGGTCAGATTGGCCACGGCTTTTTATTGTGACCAAACAGGTGCACTATTCGACTGATTCAAACACTTTGGCGACTCCGGCTGCAAGCGTCATTGCTTCATGCCCGGTCAGTGTGGTCGTCTCTTCCGTCAGGACTTCGCGGTAGTTTCCGGCGATTGACTCATCAGTCAAGGTGAAGTTGACGCCGGTCTGCGACGTGTTGATGAGAATGACGAGTCTTGACGTGCCGCTCGTTCGCTGAAAACACATGGCAGCGGCATCGCCACTCGTTTGCACGCGCACGAGCGGAGCGCCGTGCGCGCCGTTGCGCAGCGCGGGATGCCGGTGTTTCAGGGCAACTAACTTCTGATAGAACGCCGCATAGTCATTGCTCGCCCAGTCAATGGAGTCTTTTTCGAAGAACAGCAGGCGGCGGTTGAAGCCTGCTTCCTGACCATTATAGATAAGCGGAAAGCCGGGAGCAGTGAATGCCAGCACGGCGAAGGGTTTTGCGGCATTGCCAAATCGCTCAAACTCGGTGCCGTTCCACGAATTCTCGTCATGGTTACTCGTAAAATACATTCGATAGGCTTCCGCGGGATACGCTGAGCGATCCCGTTCAAAATAGGTAAACAAGTCGTTGACTACACGTTCGCCGCGAGCAACATCCACGCATTTATGGAAGAATTCCCAGCCGTATGTGGCGTGAAATGCGGAGTGATACTCGGCGGCTTCGTGCTCGGCCAGCATGAAGACGGGCTTCAGCTCGAATAACTGCCGCGTTGCCTCCTGCCAGAACTCGAGCGGAACCATACCGGCCACATCGCAGCGATAGCCATCAATGTTTGATTCGCGCACCCAGAATTTCAAGGACTCAATCATCCAATCGCGAAGATCAGGATTGTCAAAATTGAAGTCAATCACGTCCGACCAGTCCGGAACAGGCGGCACGAAGTTCCCCGCGTTATCGCGCGTATACCATTCCGGGTGCTCGACCGTCAACGGATTGTCCCACGCCGAGTGATTGGCAACCCAGTCGATAATCACTTTGAAGCCCAGTTCATGACATTGCTGCACGAGTGCCCGCCAGTCGTCCATCGTTCCGAACTCCGGATTAACGGCGCGGTAATCGCGCACAGAATAGTAACTGCCGAGCGAGCCTTTCCGGTTGAGTTCACCAATCGGGTGAATCGGCATGAACCAGAGAATATCGACGCCGAGTTCGCGCAATCGCGGCAAGTGTTCCGCGAATGCCGCAAATGTTCCCTCCGGTGTGAACTGCCGCACATTCACTTCATAGATGACCGCATTGCGCGACCATTCCGGCGGAGTCATGTCCGGCGGCGGTGTGACGGTGTCGGTGGACGAGGCTTTGCAGGCAAACAGGACGAAGAGCGCAAGCAGCGCGAGAAGAGTGACTTTCATAATGGTCATTTCAGTCATTAGAATTAGAACTGGATATCCACCCAATATATCGCATGTGAGACTGCAACGGAGTCGGTGAAACTCAAGCCGTCCGTCGTCCCCAGAAGAAGCGGTTCAGCCGCAAACGACGCCACGCGCCAGACGCGATAGGCCTGCGCCAATTCACTGCCCTGCCAGCGGAGTGTGACCGTTGAACCGTCTGTTGCCAGAGTGAGGTTGCGCGGTTTGAGATGCAGCACGCGGTATTCGCTGGCTTCAATGCTCCCGTTGGGAATGCTTGCCGAGGGAATCTGTCCCTGCAGAGTTCCGCCGTTCGGGCTTTGATAGCGCGCGAGACACACAAAGACCGAATCGGGCGCATCGCTGAATTCCTCTGCGAGATTAAGCGATCCTTCCACAATGGTTCCTGACGAGGCGAGTGCAACGGAACCCTGAGCATCAAACCAGCCGCGCCACCCGTTGGACTCTTCATTGCCAATATACGCGCTCCATGCGGCAACTTGTCCGGACTTTGCCCAAGGTGCGGCTTGAAGAGCCGATGGAGATTGGGCAACAAAGAGGAAGCGATCATAACCCGTGCCTTGCGCGCTCTCCGTTGCCAGATAGAGATTTGAACCGTCATAATCGGCCCACAGATGCATGGCACCATCTGTTCCAATCTCCACCGACCCTGCGTCGCGCACGCCGTCCATGACAAAGCCGGGTGATCCTGAAGGAATCACTGTGATGTGCCAATCCTGTCCGAAGTTGTTGTCCCAGTTTCCCAAGTTGTCGCGGAAAACAAAGTCCACAGATGTTGCGCCGGCAGGAGTATTATAGGTATATCTCCACGCACCAGCTTCTGTGTCAAAGATCATCTGCGGATCGGGAGTCAGGATGCCTTGCCAACCTGAGTGGCCGATGTGAATATAGACGGGATTTGAATTAGGCGGTAATGTGCCAAACGCGGCATCGTAGTAGATGGTCACGCTTGAACCACCTTCGGGAGTCTGCGGTTGCCACCAGACACGATCGTCGCCGGTGCTTCCCTGCCCGGTTCCGACATACGTGTGATAGATGTCAGAACGTTTCGTATTGCCGGCGCTGTCCCACGCCTGTACAAAGTAGTCCAACAGCACTCCGCCGGAATCCGTGACTTCACCGTCAGTGAGATGATAGGTATATTGCTGCGCAATGCGCGACGGGAGTTCATCGAAAACGATATCACCGTAATTATACGGATTGCCTGCGGGGAAGTTTCTGCGGGTCATGGCGCGTGTTCTCCAGGAGGTTACCTCCGCACCGCCTGCATAGGTTTCGTTCTCAAATGATGCGAGTGGATTCTCACCGTCGTTGTCCAAGCGGTAGTAAAGCGAACATGCTTCCACCCCGCTGTAGTCAGCGACAAATGTCCAGACGCGAAAATCGCGAGGATTCTGAACTTGTTGATAGCCGTGCAGCGGACCGAACCCAAGCTCGCCCGGATTGTGCGGCCACTGTTGAAGTGTCCAGATAGTAGGAGGAGTCGCGTCCGCCGCGCCGCCGATGACTTGCTCTGCGTGCTCGAGCGCCGCGTTGCACGCGACGACGGGTTTCATCTCCATGTCGAGTGTCGTGCCGTAATACATGTAGCCGGAGTTTAATGACCCGAGAAGAAAGTGCCACGCGAGATCAAGCGATGTCGGAGGGTTCGTGCGCGGATTCTGAATTGCGGGAATGTATGACGGGCCGGAAATGTCTTCAGCAGTCAGCACCACATTGGTTGCGGCCGTAATCACCGCCCAATTGTGCGCATCAATCGCCCAGCCGTTGTCAATATCTATTTGTCCGATTGCCGAGTGCGGCGGCCACATCCAGTTGGGAAAGTCGGGATCTCCGAAATCACCATCGGCATTAATCCATGCACCGTCTTCGACGTGAACGATGTCACTCAGCGCAGGAGCATGGTCGGCCAGATACTCCGGCACGGTGGTAGGTTCATAGCCGCGCGCGACCGCCTGACTTGTGAACTGCGACACACTTTGCATATAGTATGAGTAACCGCCCCCGAACGCATTGTCGCCATCGTGACCAAGCGTAACGAGCATCGGTTGAGTGGGATCGTTCCAACCCGCAATGAGGTCAATGTCATCGGGGTTATACATTTGATAGCCGTCCTGCCAGCTCATCGACATCGCGACGGGAATCACGACTATCGTGTCGGCAAGTCCGGTGTAGGCATCCACGTGGATCGCGCGATGCGGCTGAAACGCGAAGGGCACGGCATCCGTCGGCGAACAACCGCGCGAAATCGTTTGAGTGCGCCAGTTGTTTTGCGGGGGGTTCAATTGATCTGCGCGATTCGGCGGATTGCAGTTCTCCCCTCCGGTGCCGAGTGTCAAAGAGAAATTGCTGCAGGCGCGGGAAAGATGCGTGGAAGCGATGAACGTCCATTCGAGTCCGCAGTCGCGCAGAACCGGAATAATTCGTTGACTGAATGCAATCTCCGGTGGGAAGAATCCTTTGCTTTGAGGAGGTGACGCCCCCCAGACGGTTGCATAGACGTTCTGATAGATTTGAATGTCTTTCTTGAGAACTTCCGAATCTATCAGCGGCGCGAAGCTGTGATGATAGGAAATCACCGTCATCTCGAGTCGAGGATTGCCGCCGGTAGTCATCCAGTTCCGCGCAGTTTGAAAGTGTGAGTTCCATGCCGCCGTGTAGCCGCCGAAGTTCGTTGCGGCAAGGCTTGCCACATTGCGAATCAGCCCACCGGAGTAAGTCACTTGTGCTCCGGCATCCACTCCGCTCATAGTGGCTATTGAGTTCTTGGGGCGATCTTGATAGGCCGCAATTCTGTCGGCGACTGTGAAGATTCCCGCGACATCATTTTCCGGATGCGTGGCTCCTGCGTTGCGCCGCCAGATGGACTCCATCGCCGTTTCGTAGCCCGAACCGTAACTCGTCGGAGCGGGCCAGTAGATCGGCTGCTCAAGGTGCCAAAGATAGGTCGTGTGCACCGGCGCGGCAAACGCGGCGGAATACAAAATCATCCATGCGAAAGTCAAAACATGCAGCAAGCGAGCGCGAGACATACAATCAATCCTTTAGAAGAACAGGCCCCAAAGCAACAACACGAGTGAAACAAGCAACACGCTCCAGCCGATATTCAACCGATGCAACCTGGGGTCGGCGGTCTTCCTATCGGCAAGGGGAGTGTATTTGAACGTCAGTCCCGACAGAGAAGACATGCCGGGCGCAGGTGTGGAAAGACTTACAGCAATCAGCACAATCGAACAGATGATGAACAGAAACGTTGCAAAATGCAGGAAGTTCATTTCCACCATCCAGCGCAGCGGGCCTTCGGCCAAAGCAGTCTGCTTGTGAATCAGCTCTCCAATCAGGCGGGTTGCGCCAAGCACGAGGCCGGTAAGCAACGCAGCAATCGCACCTTTGCCGTTGGCGCGCGGCCATAGCAAGCCGAAAATGAATACGGCCGCAATCGGAGGGCTGATGTAGGCTTGCACGCTCTGCAGGTAGACGTAGAGCTGTGACGAGATTACCTTGATGAACGGCACCCAGAGAATGCCAAGCAGAACCACCACTCCGGTGGCAACTCTACCGACGGTGACCAGCCGCTTTTCAGGAGTATCCGGTCTAATCTTCTTATAGATGTCCATTGTGAAAAGTGTGGACGCACTATTGAAGCACGACGCCAGCGAGGACATTAACGCGGCGAGCAAACTGGCAATCACGATTCCTTTCACGCCAGCCGGAAGCAGGCGCGAGACCATTTCAGGATAGGCCTGATCACCTGCGACCTCAGGATAGAGCGCATGCGCAATAACGCCGGGGAGAACCAGAATGAAAACCGGCAGGATTTTCAGGTAGCCTGCGAAGATCGCGCCGCTGCGAGCCTGCTCCAAACCTCGCGCGCTCAACACGCGCTGCACGATATACTGATCCGTGCACCAATACCATATCCCGAGGATCGGCGCGCCGAAGACAATTCCCGTCCACGGAAAGTCGGGATGATCCATGGCTTTGAACATACTCCAGTACTCAGGAGGCGTGGAGGCGACGAGATTATCCCACCCGCCGACTTCACTCAATCCGAGCAGCGTGAGTGTCAACGCTCCGCCAATCAGAACTACCGCCTGCACAAGCTCGGTGTAGATGACGGCTGTCAATCCGCCGATCACGGTATAGATGCCGGTGGCGACGACCATGACAATTGCGGACGTGTAGATGTCCCAACCGAGCAGGACATTCAAAAGGAGCGAACCTGCCAGCAACGTGACGGATACTTTGGTCAACACATAGGCGACGATCGAGACGCCGGTCAAATACCAACGACTTGCGGCATCGTAGCGGCGTTCGAGAAACTCGGGCATCGTGAAAACCTGCGAACGCAAATAGAACGGGGCGAAGACCCAACCGAGCAGGAGGACGATGAGACAGGCGAGCCATTCGAAATGTCCGACGGCCAAGCCGCCTGCAGCTCCTGAGCCTGCCAGTCCGACGAAGTGCTCACTTGAAATGTTGGTCGCGAAAAGGGACGCACCGATCGCAAACCACCCGACATTTCGGCCCGCAAGAAAGTAGCCTGTCGTATCCGACTTCCGACGGCGGGCGAAGTAGATTCCCACCGAAAACACCGCCGCGAAGTAGATGACGATGATGATGAGGTCCAGCGTGGAAAGGCTCATATGCTTTGTCTCTATTCAAAGAACTCGAACGATTGGAAGCTGAATTCGGAGGCCAGGTCAATTTCGAGACGGCGACGATCCGGATCAAAACTGATGCGGGAGTCATTCAGGGAAATCGCCGCGCCATTCAAGCGCAAAACATCGGGTGCTGCGGCAACGCCATGAAAGACAATCGTCAATGAGCGATCGGGCAAGGTGTAACCGTTTGCGGCGACACGTCGCGAAATCCGATGCGATTTCTTCTGCGCAAGATATTCGTACAAGGTTTCCCGAAACTTGCCATTCCTGAAGTCAAAGCTCCTGCCGTCATCTTCGATGAGGGTATGTGTAGACTGCAAGAGCGTATCTGTCTTCCCTGTTGATCCATAAACGTCAACTATCAATTGCTGAACGGCCCTCTGGTCGGCGAAGTCCTGCGCGTCCCGTCGAATCACAATTGAGCCTTCGCGCACGAACATCGGGAGCCAATCAAGATGTGCGTCAACGATCACCTCCTGCTTTCCCTCGTATACGCGATCTGTATTTCCATACACCCAGCGGCCTGCGGGAAGATAGACTTTCTTGGTATACTGTTTTTCACGTGTGACGGGAGCAACGAGAATATTTGATCCGAGCATGAACTGCTGCTGATAGCCCCAGTCGTAACACATGGGGTCATCCTGAAATTCGTAGAACATCGGTCGCCAGATGGGGTCACCGCTCACACTCGACTGATAGAAGAGAGTGTAGAGATACGGCAGCAATTCATAGCGGAGTTTGATGAATTTGCGGCTGATGTCTTCGATGTTTTCACCGAACGACCACGGTTCCTGATCGGGTGAACCGTAGTGCGTGTGTGTGCGGCAGAAGGGCGAGACCGCTCCCACTTGGATCCAACGCGCAAAGAGTTCCGGTGACGGCGTTCCGATAAATCCTCCGATGTCCATTCCGACAAAGGGCTGACCGGAGAGTCCCATGCCGAGCATCATGCGAATGCCGAGTTCAAGATGATCTTCGGAGGCGACATTATCTCCCGTCCATGCGGCGGAGTATTTTTGCATGCCGGCGAAGCCTGCGCGCGTCAGAATGAAGGGGCGTTCGTTCGGGTAGGCCCTTAACAGCTCGTCGCGAGTGGCTTGCGCCATATGCAGCGCGTAGAGATTGTGCATCTTCTTGTGCGAAGAGTTGCGGCCGCTGTCGTCGAAGACGGTCTCCAGAGGAAAGGCTTGACCCCAACAGGCAGGCTCATTCATGTCGTTCCAGAATCCGCGAAGCCCAAGCTTGCGAAGATCCGCGATGTGTTTTCCCCACCAACTCCGCGTCTTGGGTCTTGAGAAGTCAGGAAAGTAGGATGGTCCGGGCCAAACTTCGCCGACGTGCACGGTGCCGTCAGGGAATCTGACGAAGTGATTGTCCGCGAGACCTTCGCGAGCAATTTTATACTCCCAGTCCGCTTTGACGCCCGGATCGATAATCGGGACGATCTTGAATCCGGTTTTGGCAAGGTCATCAACCATCTTCTGCGGCTGCGGGAAGCGTGTGCTGTCCCACGTGAAGACACGGTAGCCGTCCATGTAATGAATATCAAGATAGATGACGTCGCAGGGAATGTCTTTTTCGCGGAAGGTCTGTGCGATGCGGCGCACTTCGGTTTCAGGGTAATAGCTCCAGCGACATTGCTGATAGCCCAGCGCCCAGAGCGGCGGTAACTCTATTTTGCCGGTGAGATCCGAGAAGCGGCGCACGACGTCGCGAATTGTGGGGCCGTAGATGAAGAAGTAATCCAGAGGGCCGTCTTCCGCGGAGAAGGAAGAGTAACGCTGCTGGCCTGCACCGAAATTGAATTTTGTGCGATAGGAGTTGTTGAAGTAGATGCCGTAGGCGATTCCATCGCGCACTCCGATATAGAACGGAACGGATTGGTAAAGCGGATCAGTGTTGTCCTGATAGGCGGGGATGTCGCTGTTCCACATCTGGAGTTCACGGCCACGCTTGTCGAGTCCTCCTCCCTTCAGGCCGAGTCCGAAGAATTTTTCACCCAGAGCAAGCTGCTTCCATGTGCGGACTTCATTGCCGTCCCAGCCGTAGGCCATAGTGGAGTCATCGCGGAGAATGATTGCTCCAGCGCCGTCTGAGATTGTCATGCGTGAGTTCGCGCGGTCGATGGTCCAAGCAATCGCGGACGAGTGCATACTAATCCGGTCTTGCGATTCAGACACTACTGTTTCCCATGTTTGCGAATTGGCGGCAATCAGGAAGTTCGCGTCGAGCGCATCATATAATAGCGGCTCCGGATCATTCGGACGCACCAAAGTTACTCGAAGAATTTCTGCGGTCTGGAATTGTACGTGCAATTCTCCTCCATCGCAGAGGATGACTGCGCCGCGATCAGCGGTTTGCCAGCCAGTAACTTGACCGAGGAAAGAGTAGTTTGCGAAGGAGGCTAAGGGGAGCAGGATGGCGAGCAGGCGGAGGAGCATAGGTGGCCCTGGAGAAAGGTGTGCGGAACACCTTAATTTACGAAATGTTGGGCCAGTGCTCAAGACGAAACAACGGAAGCCGGGCAGGCTTGGTTGTTCTTATGTTCAACGCATCAGATACCGTAAAGTTCCCGAAAAGCGAAACCCCTGTTCAGCAAGAGCTTAGCAGGGGCTTGATGAAGCGTGCGCATGTCCCGGGGAAGAGGGCACGCGCTACTTCATGGCTTTCCTCTCAATTGAACTGCAAACGGAATCGCAGACGGAATTTACAACAGGATCCGTCACGTGATAGAGTCGGCTTTGCTTATCCGTCCGAGATTCGACCAGACCGGCGGCTTTGAGAATAGCCAAGTGTTTGGACACGTTGGCCTGACTGCACCCGAGCACGTCCACCAGTTCGCTAACAGAGAACTCCCGCTGTCTGAGATAGTATAGAATTCTCAGGCGCATGGGATCCCCCATCGCCTTTAACATCGTGGCGATGTGTGAGACCATTTCCAAAGTCGGAACCTTCTGATTTGTTTGCGCAGTCATGTTTTTTGGATTAGATGGCGGAGACGACCGGCCAATATACGCACGACAGATGACAATTACATTCTTTGGCGTAGGTGTTCAGAATTTCGACAATTCTTGCGCGTAACTCTGAATCCACGACAGTCATCAGGATCACTGATGTTTTAGGATGGACGGCACTACCCATGCGAGGGCCGCTCGTGCCGACACCATGTGCATCAGCGATTTCCGTGAATCCGGGAACGCCCTGTTTCTGCAAGAGCAGGGCGATCTCTTCGCGCATTTCGGCCTTGGCAAAGACGACGAGCATTTCCATTTGAGAACCTTAGGGTTTGAGACCGAGTTTGCGGAAGATAGTGATCGCGGGGCACCATTTGCTGAACGATGACTGTATGAGATTCAAAGCCACGAACGCAGTTAAGAGCATCCACCATTGATTCACCCACATCGTCAGCGCGAGGCTCAAAAGAATCATGAAACCCGCCAACAGCCTAACAGCTTCTTCGACACGCATGTTATTACTCCTGCCTTATGAATTTTGTTCCGTTGAATCCAACAATTGATCCGTGCCCGCGAGTTTCAGGTAGATATAGTAGAGCAGCGGAATAACGACAAGGGTGAGAGCCGTAGAAGCTATCACGCCGAAAATCAGCGAGACTGCCAAGCCCTGAAAAATCGGATCGAGGTAGATCACGCCCGCGCCGACGACCAGCGCCAGCGCAGTCAGCGTAATCGGACGGAAGCGTACCGCGCCGGCTTTTAAGACCGCGTCCTCGAGAGACTCGCCCGCGCGGATTTCCTGATTGATGAAATCCACGAGCAGGATCGAGTTGCGGACGACAATCCCGGAGAGCGCAATAAAACCAATCATCGAGGTCGCCGTGAAGAATGTTCCGAGCAAGGCGTGACCGGGCAGAATTCCAATCAAAGTGAGTGGAATCGGCGCCATGATAATCAGAGGCGTAATAAACGATCCGAACCAGCCCACGACGAGAACGTAGATCAGCAGCACCACGATACCGAAGGCCGCGCCCATATCGCGGAAGACTTCGTAGGTGATATGCCATTCACCGTCCCACTTCAGCGCATACTCCTGACTGTTGGTCGGCATGTGCGTGGACATCACCGCAAGCTCAACGCCGCTCGGAGTCTTCACATCGGCGAGTCGCTCATTCATATTCATAATCCCATAGACCGGCGACTCTTCCGTGCCGGCGACTTCACCGAGCACGTAGGTGACCGGTTGGAGATTCTTGTGATAGATAAAGGACTCGCGCTCTTTAGGAACTGTACGAACCAGTTCGCCAAGCGGCACAAGCTGGCCTTGTGCACCGTGCAGTTTCAAAGACGCCAGTTCATCCACGCGCGAACGCTGCACGCGATCAAGTCTCAGAACAAGGGGAACGGCGGCTCGATCATCTTCAGCGTGAAGCAGTCCGGCCTCGGCACCGTTCAGTGCAACGCGCAGCGTGCGGGTGATGTGCTCAGGACTGATCCCGAGTGCCGCAGCTTTCTCCTGATCCACGACAAACTCCGCGAGCGGAGCCTGATCTTCAACCAGCCAATCCACATCTACGATACCTTCAGTCTTCAGGAAAATATCTTTCACCTGCGCGGCCACTTGCTTGCGGCCTTCGCGGTCGGGTCCGTAGATTTCCGCCACCATAGTCGAGAGCACGGGCGGCCCCGGAGGAACTTCCGTTACTTTCAAGTTCACGCCATGCTTTTGGGCAATCGGCAACAACTCATTGCGGACTTCCTTGGCGATGTCGTGGCTTTCCTTATCGCGGAGATGCTTGTTGACAAGGTTGACCTGGATGTCCGCAACGTTTGAACCGGAACGCATGAAGTAGTAGCGCACGAGTCCGTTGAAGTTGAACGGCGCGGACGTGCCCACGTAAACTTGATAGTCCGTCACTTCAGGCATCGCGGTGAAGTGCTGCGCGATTTCGCGTGCGGCAGCATTCGTGCGCTCCAGCGAGAACTCCTCGGGGGCATCGATGACCACTTGAAGCTCACTCTTGTTGTCATAGGGCATCATCTTCACGACGACCCAACGCAGGGGAAAGAGCGCCATCGCCAGAAACAGGATTCCGACGACTCCGCCCAGTGCGAGCACCTGCTTCTTGCGATTCGCGAGCAACGGTTTCATGATCCGCGAATACATCTGCTGCAGCTTTCCCTCTTCCTGTGTTTCATCGTAATGATGATGTTGAGAGTCGACCGCTTTTGAACCGCCGAACAGGCGGTACGTCAGCCACGGAGAGACAATGAACGCCACGAGCAGAGAGAAGAACATCGCAGCCGACGCGTTGACCGGAATCGGGCGCATGTAGGGTCCCATCAATCCTGAAACGAAGGCCAGCGGCAGAAGTGCGGCGATGACGGTTAACGTGGCAAGGATTGTAGGATTGCCCACTTCGTCAGTGCCAAAGATGGTCGCATGTTTGGCATTCGTCCAGCGGAGTTGATAGTGTCTATGAATGTTCTCCACCACGACGATGGCATCATCGACAAGAATACCGATGGAGAAGATGAGCGCGAAGAGGGTGACGCGGTTGAGCGTGTAACCGAAGAAATAGCTTGCCGCGAGAGTCAAAGCCAGCGTGACGGGAACCGCGACAAGCACGACGATGGCCTCGCGACGACCCAGCATCAGCAGCATCAGCAGCACGACGGACACCGTAGCCAAGCCGACGTGAAGAATCAGTTCGTTGGACTTTTCCTTTGCGGTGAATCCATAGTCACGCGTCTTTGTGATGGTTACGTTGGAGGGAACGAGCGCGCCCTTCAATTCGTCCAAACGCGCATCGAGTTCGTGCACCAAGTCAATCGCATTCGTGCCGGGCTTTTTGGAGATCGCCAGCGTGATGGCCGGCGCGTCGATGCCCGCAACCGCGATGTCCTTTTCCTGTGCGGATGGACCACTACCCATCCAGACGTATTGAGCCGCCTCCTCGGGGCCATCCACAACTTCAGCGACGTCACTCAAGTAGACTGGACGATTCTGATAGGTTGCGACCACGAGGCTGCGCACCTCATCGACGTTCTTGACGAATGCCCCAACCTGCACGTCCGTCGTGACATCGGCGGCGGTCATCTGCCCCGCCGGAAGTCTCCAATTGGCGCTGCTAATCGCGCCGTATGCTTGAAGAAGTGAGACGTGATAAGACGCGAGTTTGTCACGGTCGAAGGTCACGCGCACAACGCGTCGCTGTCCGCCAATCAACCAGGCTTGCGCCACGCGCGGATGCTGAATGACTTCGTTGCGCAGCTCGTCTGCTACTCGTCGCAGTTCGGTTGGGGATGACGTCGTGCTCCACAGCGTATACGCCAACGCGGGCACATCATCGATGGTGCGCGGTTTGACGACCGGTTGTGTCGAACCTTGGGGCAATACCTCAGGGTGAGCCGCGAGTTTTGCATGGATGCGCGTGACCGCCTGATCGGGGTCTGTTCCGACATAGAAGCGGACGATGATCATGCCGCCCGAAGGCTGCGACGTGGAGTAGATATACTCAACGTTTTCGATTTCGTAAAGAACCTTCTCCAGCGGACTGACTACGCGGCGTTCAACTTCCTGTGCCGTAGCACCGGGCAGGCCGACTGTCACATCCACCATCGGAACTTTAATCTGAGGTTCCTCCTCGCGCGGAGTCACCATCAACGCCAGTGCACCGACAAGCAAAGACGCGACCACGAGCAGCGGCGTCAGTTTGGATTCAAGGAATGCAGCAGCAAGCCTTCCGGAAGCACCGATTTTGCGGCGGGAAAGTTTTTCGCGCTTCGCTTCGCGGCGGAGCGCTTCCATTTCATCCCGAATTTGTTCTGGACTGCGCTCACTCATCCATTCATCCTCTCAATTCGAGTGCCTTCAGGAATCACACCTGTGCGGTCCAACACCACCACTTCACCTGCCTGCACACCGGAGAGTACTTCTACGTCATTTCCTCGCACGCGGCCAACGGTTACTGCACGAGTCCGGGCTACGCCACTTTCGTCGACAGTAGTGACCAGTTGCAAGCCTCCGGTTTTCAGAACAGCCGATGCGGGAATGAGCAGTGCCGTAGTCGGTCCGCCGGGGATTTCAGCCGTTGCTGTAAAGCCAGCGGAGAGTGAATCGATATCGCTTAAGCGCGCCTTTACCGTAACTGAGTGCGTCATCGGATCGGCAGAGGGGGCGATCTCAGTGATCACGGCTTCAACATTCTGCTGTGTGTGATCGAGTACGCAGGCAATCGGAGTACCAAGAGTCAATTGTGGAGCATCGCTCGCCCTGACATTGAAATGCAGGTCACGACCTTGCTTTGTTTGGACGCGGACCACAGGACGGCCCGGGCCGACAAGATCTCCGACGTTTACAAATTTCTCTACAATCACACCGTCGAACGGTGCGCGCAGCACGCTTTCATTGGCAACCGCACTTGCCTGTGCCACAGCACCCTGCGCCTGCTTGACTGCGCCCGCAGCGGTTTCCTGCTGCATGCGGGCCATGTCGAGTTCAAGCTGAGAGCAGGCCTTCGCTTCATAGAGAGACTCAAAGCGCTTGAGATTTCGTTCAGCAAGTGACAGCGCGGCTTGTGCCTGCGCCAGAGCACCTTGCGCCTGCGCCAAACCGCCGTTGCTCATCTGCGGTTCAATTTCAATCAAGGCATCGCCCTTGCGGACGCGGTCGCCGAGTTTAACATGGTCGCGAACAACAGGACCCATTGCCCTGCTCGAGAGCACGGCATCGTCCTGAGCATGAATCGTTCCCCGCACTGCGATAAGGCGTGGAACGTTGCGTTCGGTGGCTTGCGCGGTTCGCGCTTGTATCGTTCTCGTCTCCGAAGGCACCAATTTGGCGTCGTGCGAGCAGCTTGCAAGCAGCATAGCGAGCGCTATTGTGGAGAAAATTATCAGTCGAGTGTTCATGGTTTATCTGTTGATGAGTGTGTGACCAGTAGCAAAGAGAATGCGATACTCAGCAAGAAGCTTGTCGTGACGCGACGTGAGTTCGCGGATTTCCAGTTCGCGCAGTGCAGTCTGTGCGTCCAGCAGGTCCGTCGTTTGCGCAACACCTTGCTCATAGCGGGCTTCCGTTACACGCAGGTTCTCGCGCCCCGAATTCAACGCGGCGACCGCCGCCTCGTGACGCAGTTTGGCAGAAGCGTGTTCCGCGTACGCCTGTCGCACTTCCAGTTTAATGCCTTCCGAGAAACGGTGGACATCTTCTTCTCCAGCACGGGCATCGAGGATTGCTTTCTGTGTCGCATGACGATCCGCTCCGCCGCGAAAGAGATTCAGTTTGGCCTGACCCATAATGGCCCATGACTCGCCGTTGTCGCCGAAGAGTTTGTCATCGTACCAATCATAGTGGGCTGTGATGCCAATTTGAGGAAGAAACCCTGAGCGCGCTGCTGTCACTTCGGCTTTGCCTGCTGAGAGCTTCTCGCGAGCTGCGAGGTAATCAGGCCGCTGTTCGAGTGCGTTCTGAAGAGCTTGTTCCATTTCGAAGTTAGGGATTCCTGCGTCTTCCGGATCCGCGAGAGTGACGGGTTCGTCTTGCGGACGTCCGCGATGGAAGTTCAGTGCGGCGAGGGCGAGTAGCGCTTGTTCATCTGCGCGTGTTTTGTACTCACGCATTTCGGCTACGTATACTTCCGCGCGCAGAATGTCAGAGGGTGCGAGCATACCTTGATTGAAATACTCACGTGCACGCTGCAAATGCGATTCGGACGTCGCAAGCGAGCGCCGCATGAGATCCTGATATTCGCGCGCCTTGTTAAGATTGATCCAGGCCTGTGCCGCATCCAGGGCGACGACTTCACGGGTGCGTTCTTCTTCATGGCCCGCCGCTCTGGCCATTCGACGAGCCTGCAGGGTGCGCGCATGCAACATCCCGCCGGCAAAGACTGGAAGTGTCGCTTCAGCGCGTGTCATGTACGTGTTGAGCGGCTCGGGGTTGTTCGGATCGTTTGCCGGATTGCCGAACTCCTGCATACTGAAGCGTTCCTGATTCATTTGAAAGGCGAACGCTTCAGCCGGATTGCTGGTTCGGATGAAGGACTCCGAGATGTCGACGGAGGGCAGACGATAGCCCACAGCCTGTCGAGCTTGTGCTCGTGCCGCCTGAGTTCGTGCCTCTGCGGCCTTAAGTTGTGGATGATTGCTGGCAGCTTCACGCATCGCTTCATGGATCGTCAGCGGATCCTGTGCAACGGCCAGTGTGGGCAGCATCAGAATTGTGAGAAGAAGTTGTCTTGTTGTCATAATTGGTATATGGTCATATATCTATTTAGTAATATAATGAACGCAAATGCTGTTTGCAAGTTCCCGATTGCCTCATGGAAAGTATTTATTACTGTATTTATTGAGTTTATGAAATCTTAGGCGTCAATCGAGAGGCTTTTCAGGCCTCTAAGTGTCCCAGAATCGAAACTCGAACGCTGGTAGATCGGAGGCGCGCGTCAAAGAGGAAGGTGATTATGGCAAAGAAAGTATTCAGCCTGAAGGCTTATCTTACTATTTTTATTGTTTTTCCAAATCCAAACTGCATTTTCTGTCGGGGAGACTGTGTTTTACTTCAGTAGTTTAATTAACTTGGGATACCACTCAGGCAAAATTTCCATCCTTATATATAGGCACTCTCCGATACCATGCGACAATTCTGGTCCAGCCTCCTCCTGACTTCGCTAACTTCCTTTCTTCTGCTGGGCTGCTCCTCATCCGGGGGGAGCTCGAGCGGAGGCAAACGTCCGCCGTTAGCTTTTCCTGTTGAGATCGAGACTATTTCGGCCCGAAGCACCGACCTCGTTGTGCGAGCCGTCGGATCCGTTGAAGCTTTCGAAATTGTCCCTGTCACCGCCCGTGTCTCCGGAACTGTACAGAGAGTAAAGTTCAAGGAAGGCGAATCAGTGCGCGCAGGTGAAGGGCTTGTCGATATTGAACTCGAGCGGTACGAACTTGCATTGAAGTCCGCCGAAGCGACTTTTGAAAAAGCCAAGGCTACTTTACGCGAGGTCGAAGCTGGATTGGCGCGGCGCATGGACATTCAAGGCAAGAATCCCGGATTTGTCAGCGCAGAGGACTTGGATAACTGGCAGACACGCGCACTCGGTGCACGTGCAGATTCCGCCAACGCTGCGGCAAGCTATGAACTCGCAAAGCTTAACTATCGTGATGCGCATGTTGAAGCTCCGGTAAACGGTGTCATACAGTCGCGCCTTGTTCGAACAGGACAGTACCTGCAAGTCGGAGCAACAGTTGCTACGATGGTGAGGAGAGATCCGCTTTTGCTCAAGTTCTCGATTCCAGTGCAAGAGGCACAGGCAGTCCGGCAGGGTCAGGAGGCAGTTTTCACGGTTGGCGGCAGCAAAGATACGCTGCGAGCAAGAGTCATGGCTGTATCCGAGTCGGCCAATCCCGAGACAAGAATGGTCAACGTGACTGCGGAAGTTCTGCGCGACTACGCAGATCGTTTGCAGCCCGGAGTATTCGCCGAAGTGGCCGTGCTCTTAGGTGAGACAAAGCAGCTGCCGGTCATTCCGCAGGTGAGTATTCGGCCAAGTGAGGAAGGATTTCTGGCATTCATCGTTGAAGACTCGGTTGCCAGAAAGCGAGTGCTTAGATTGGGATTGCAGACTCACGACGGGCTGGTAGAAGTCCTCGACGGGTTGAGTATTGGCGAGACGCTGGTCGTCCGTGGCGCAGAAGCGCTCAACGACGGATCAAAGATTCGCGTTGCGAGCGGGAAAGCCCGCACAGAGTCTAACACCGATACGGGTGGTGTGAAGTCATGAACATAACCGAAGTCTGCGTTCGCAAACCCGTCTTTGCCTGGATGCTCATGGCAGGCATTGTGCTGTTTGGCATCATCGCTTTGTCACGCATCGGCATCAGTCAATTCCCCGATGTGGACTTCCCGACAATTACCGTAAGCACCTCGTGGGAAGGTGCCGCTCCGGAAGTCATCGAGCACGATGTCGTTGAAGTGATTGAAGAAGCCGTCGCTCAAGTGGAAGGCGTTCGCAGCATTACGTCGACCTCACGGCAAGGCAGCGCAAATGTCACGGTCGAACTTGATCTTTCACGTGACGTCGATCTCGCGCTGCAGGATGTACAGACAAAAGTCGCCCGTGCCGCGCGCAGACTTCCGAACGACATCGATCCGCCCACGGTCAGCAAGTCGAACCCCGAAGACAATCCCATTATGTGGATTGGACTTTCCGGTCCTTTTCCGCAACAGCTGCTGTCCGACGTCGCACGCTATCAGATTCGAGACAAACTTCAAACGATTCCGGGAGTCGGTGAAATCAATCTCGGCGGCTGGCTCGATCGGAACATTCGTATTTGGATTGATGCCGCCAAACTTGACGCAAAGGGTCTGACTGTCAGCGACGTTGTGAGCGCACTGCGTCGCGAACACGTAGAACTACCTGCAGGGAGATTGGAAAACAGTGGACGCGAAGTCAGTGTGCGAGTCATGGGCGAGGCGCTTGACCTGAAAGCCCTTAATGACATCGTCGTGCGCGACACGCCCGGTGCGGAAGTCTATTTGCGGGACGTGGCGATCGTCGAGGACGGATTCGAGGATGTGCGCAGGCTGACACGTGTTAATGGCAGTCCTGCTATGGGGATGGGAATCCGCAAGCAGCGCGGCGCGAACGCGGTGGCGGTTGCGGAAGCGGTCAAAGCACAAATGGCGGAGATCCGCAAGACGCTCCCTGACGGCATGGAGCTTGAAGTAAATTTTGACTCCACTGTATTCATCGCGGAATCCGTCCACGAGATTCAGCTCGAATTAATCCTATCGGTCATCCTGACGGCGTTAGTGTGCTGGCTGTTTCTGGGTTCGATGTCGAACGCGATCAACGTGATTCTTGCAATTCCGATGTCGCTACTCGGAACAATTGCCGTGATTTACTTTCTCGGCTTCACGTTGAACACATTCACATTGCTCGGTTTGGCGCTGGCGGTGGGAATTGTCGTCGACGACGCAATCATGGTGCTCGAGAATATCGTTCGACACGCCGAGATGGGCAAAGATCGCGTGACTGCAGCACTCGAGGGCACAAAAGAAATCACATTTTCGGCGTTTTCCGCAACACTTGCGGTGGTGGCGATCTTTGTGCCTGTCGTATTCATGGAGGGCGTGATTGGCCGATTCTTCCTTCAGTTCGGCGTGACCCTGTGCGTTGCAATCCTATTGTCCTATCTTGAGGCCGTCACGCTGGCACCTGCGCGATGCGCGCAAATTCTTGATGTATCGCGCGAAAACCGAAACCGCCTGGCTGCATGGGCAGACCGCGTCTTTAGCAAGTCGGAAAAAGGTTATGCGCGCTGGCTTAACAAGGCATTGCGCCGTCCCGGGTTGATACTCTCTGGCGCGTTGACGATCTTTCTGGCGTCCATGATTGTTCTCAAACTCCTGCCCAGTGAATTTGTTCCATCGCAGGATCAAAGCCGCCTGATGGTGCGTTTACAAACGGCTGTCAGTTCGAGCATCAACGAGACGGACAATTTGTTCCAGAAGGTTGAAGAGAAGATTGAGAAGTATCCTGAGATTCGGCGTTCACTTGCGTTGGTCGGAGGATTTGGCGGCAGCCAAAGCGGCGGGGTGATTTTCGTAACACTCGCACCACCTCGCGAGCGGACGCAGACACAAGCGGAGTTTGCCGCCATGCTCCGCCGTGACTTGAACAGCATTCCGGGTGTGCGGGCAGTCGTGCAGGACCTTTCGCAGCAGGGCTTTACGGCACAGCGCGGATTTCCCGTCGAATTTGCGCTGCTTGGACCGGACTGGAAGACGCTGGAGCATCTGAGTAGTGATGTCATACAAAAACTGAATGCCAGCGGACTCGTGGTCGACGTTGACTCGGACTATCGAATCGGTGTGCCGGAGCTGAGAATTCAACCAGATCGCGCGCGCTGCGCAGACTTGGGAATTTCTGTGGAGGATGTGGCGACCGCGATAAATTCGCTCATCGGCGGCGAGCGTGTCGGAAAGTACAGCGCAGGCGGCCGCAGAGTAGATGTTCGCATGCGCTTGCTCGCGGAACAGCGCCGCAGTGTGCAGGACATCTCGCGCTTGCGTGTGCGCAGCAGATCGGGCGAATTGATACCATTATCGTCCCTTATCGCTTATGAAGAACTGCCCGCGTTGCAGGCCATTACACGAAAGGATCGTGAGCGCGCCATCAGCGTCTTTGCAAATGTTGCTCCCGGCTATTCACAGCAAGAGGCTATCGCATTCGTTGAGCAACTGACGGATGACCTGCCACCGGGGTACCGCACGCAGCTTAGCGGTTCGAGTGTCGCTTTCAAGGAGTCTTTCTCGGGTCTTGTTTTCGCATTGATTATGGGCATCATGGTCGCCTACATGGTGCTGGCATCGCAATTCAATTCGTTCAGTCATCCGATCACTATATTGACCATTCTGCCGCTCTCTGTGGTCGGCGCGGCTGCCGCGTTGCTCATCGCAGGGAAGTCTCTGAATATTTTCAGTATGATCGGGCTTCTATTGCTGATGGGAATTGTCAAGAAGAACTCGATAATTCTGGTTGACTACGCAAACCAGAGGCGAAGCCGCGCCGCCGGAGCACTTGAAGCCATGAAACAGGCAGGGCCGATTCGTCTGCGTCCTATCTTGATGACCTCCATTGCAACGATGATGGCGGCAATTCCACCCGCGCTTGGATTGGGACCCGGCACCGAGATCAGATCACCGATGGCCATTGCGGTAATCGGTGGTGTGTTGGTCTCAACAGCATTAAGCTTGTTTGTCGTGCCATCATTCTATGTCAAGCTTGACGGCTGGGTGGCTGCGCTCGGGCAACTCGTCCACCGAAAGAATGTGCCTCGACAAATCGCTGAGTCACGCGGAGATTTTGCGTAGACTTTGAGGATTGAGAAAAGTAGAGATTGAGAGGCCTGCCCATAAGGGCAGGCCTCAACTCATTCACGCTATCCATGCCTTCACATTAGCGAACATCAGAAGGCAGCAATGAAACCCATGACCCCGCGGTGCTCTGTGTTCTCAAGATCATTTGTATAACCCGCAACGAGGCGTATGTTTGTTCTGAGCATGTATCCTGCATCCAACGAGATCGTCCGGTACTGAGTCATCGCCGGGTCGTAGTCAACTTCTACGTGATTGTAGAGCAGAACGCCGTACCACTTGCTCTTGTCACCGCGAGGTGTCCAGATCAGCTCACCAAAACCGCCCTGCATGGTAGATTCTCTGGCGTTCGTGGTGATGAACGGATTCATATCCTTGCGCCACAGATATTGCAGATTCAGTTCAAGCTTGTCCTGATACGCCAAAGTCATGTCGGGACCCGCCATCGTAATTTCGTTTGTGGACGCACGTCCTTCCTTGCCCCAGTATCCGAATGCGCCGATTCGTACACCTTCCGCCGCATCCTGCGTAATGCGCCCGAGGAAGGTTTTGTACTTATCGTCGTCGTAAACGCGGTTCTCGGCAGGCCCGATGCCATTGCCATTCAACACCTCGATGATGACATCGGTCTTGCTTGGCAAACTGTAGGTCAGCATGAGTCCACGATCGTAGGTCAGATTTATGGATGAATTGCCGGGCCGCACGCGATAGGCTTCATAGTCCTCAAAACTCAAGCGCAGCTCCCGCTTGAACAATGGATCAGACGCCTGAAACTGCCCCGCGTAAATATCCAGATCGGAGCCGCCAACATTGTTAAACATCAGAAAGGCATCTTCCACTCCTGCAACTTCGCCGCGCTCGTTGAAGAAGAAGTAAAAGTAGTATGCTACGTCCTTGGTCAGTGCACCGCCCGAGAGGATTTTCAGGATCCACGGTGTGGAGAGATCAAGCTCCTGATCAGTGTCACTACGGTATTGTCCATAACCTTCGAAGCGGAGTGCAAACGGTAAATCGCGTATGAGCGAGAGATCCTTGTCTCCTGTGTCATTGTAGTAGCGTGGTGTTTCTTTGTCCTTGAAGACAAATCCGTCGCCGGCAAACTCATCACCTGCCGCCTTTAGTCGAGGAAACGGTGCGTGACATGTTTTGCAGGACATCGAGTAGGTACGGGCGAACGCGGGAATGGCAAAGGTGTCTGTTGCCGCGAGCAGTATCGCCAGCAGGGTCGCGAGTAAAATGTATGACTTCATGCCCGACTCCTTATCCAATAATCTTGATGCTTGTGCTCTGCTTGTTCACAACGATGATCTCCGTCTCTTCCTTCGGAACCTGCAGGAACTCTGCAACAGGAATCACAAGACGGCAGTAGTTCATCGTTGCAGTGAATGTCAGGGGACCATCCGATACGGAGTCCGGTATCCTGAACGAGAACGTCTCCAGTTTCGTTTCGCGAGGTGCAAACCTGTAATCCACACCAAGGGACTTCGTGTTCCACTGCTGGATGGTCATGCGGCCCTGCGGATCAAAGTAAGGCATACGGAAAATTCGGTCTCCGATGGGAACTCCGTCTCGCTGCACGCCTTTAAAGTTCGGGATGTCGAGTGCAATACCCATGTCCTGATAGGCGAGTATGTCTGCCGCAATTGTATACTCTTCTCCCGCAAATCCTTTCTTGTCCACCGGTATATGGTAGACATTGCCTTTACTGTCGATCGCTTCAACATGCAGCCAGACAATTCTATCTTCTACGGATCCGGTTGGAAACTTATGACCAGTCTTCTGATTAAACAGGGCGATGGTCAGCTTGACCGGATCGCCTGGTTCGGCTTCGGTGATATCGGGATAGATTCGGATTTCGACCGTTCCTTGCACTTTTGTCGGATCATGAGCACCGTGAAACAGATGCAGCCGTGCATCATCATGCACTTTCCCCATGGCGGCTGTCAGCATCGGCGCTTTCGTCATGTGGCAATCCTGACATCGCACGCCTTCTTTGGCGTATGGGCCTTCGCTCCACTCGAGGTGCGTTGACTTCACCCAGATTCCGTAGGGATCCTTTTCGTTGTGGCAGGTTCCACAAAAGGCGGCCTCCGCAAGGAATGCGGACTTGGCAATATCGTGTTCGGGGGATACCCCTTCTGATCGCGGGCCGTATTTGGTTGCGCCGGGATTGACCATGTAATTGAAGTTGAATGGTGTGTCCCCGGCGTGGCCAGTTATTGTGTGACAAATGTCACAACTAACCGATTCATTTGCGCGGCTGCCCTCTTCCGGACGAGGCGGCGGTACATCTCCTGCCAGAAAGGAAAGTGGCGCATGGCATCCATTGCAGCCAGCTTTGACTTCCGCGACAATCGGGTCTTTCTCAGCGTGGGGAACAGCCAGTTTGAAGTATTCAATCTCGTCCCACGGATGGGTATAGCACTGTGACATCATGGCTTGCTCCCATTGACGGTGGATATCGCCATGGCAGGACGTCCCGCAATAAGATGCCTCACCGAAGTCGGAGTACTTGCGCGTCCCGAGGGCCTCTCCACCGGCAGGCGTTGCCGCAAGGAGATTTGCAGTGACAACGACATTTACAAATAAAGCAATAATTATTCTACGCATAGAAACACTCCGTGATTTATGTGAATAATTTCACAAGTATGGGTAACACATAACTGTTTAGCGATTAGGTCTAGGACCTACGCGTACAATAATTTAGCCACGTTCAGAGAGAAAATCAATTCCTGCGAGAGAGACGAGTTGCGGCCCTCAAGCACACCGCGTAGCAATAACTGAACAATCCGACTGCATATGCTCCTGGGACCAGTTCTCTTATAACAATCCGGGGGTATTCTCCAGCAAGCGGCGGCGATGCTCTTCGCGCATTAAGAGCAAATCTGCAATCGATGTAGATGTGAGGAACTGCTCGATCGCGCCCTTGGTCTGCTTCCATCTTTGATGCACACAGCACGCGGTTTCGTCACTGCAGACTCCACAACCTAACAGGCAGTCCTGGGCAAGTGTCAGTCCGTCATACAAGAGGAAGATGTCATTTAGCGAGATTTCTGCGGGACTTCTGGCAAGTGAAAAACCGCCACCCGGTCCTCGCGCGGCCAAGACGATACCGCTTGCAGAAAGCTCTTGAAGCAATTTGGACAGATAAGGAGCGGGGAGATTCTCGCCTCTTGCGATTTCGGTTGCGAGCACGGGGCCTCTTGCCTGGTTCTGCGCAAGATACACGAGAGCGCGTATTGCGTAACTGGTCGGTTTAGAAAAAATCATCGTGGTCGTTCAATTGTTACATTCACGCTACATCCATTGAATAGACAAACCATCACACCGCGCAGGAGGTGACACACCAAAGAAACGTGAAGATCAAAAAGCCGTGTACGCAAGTTTAGCCGCGGCGACCAAAAGCACAAGAGCCAGCATTCGTCTCAGCATCACTCCGCCGAAGTGCTTTGATCCCAGGTGCGATCCTAACAGTCCGCCTGCGAAAGCGGCAGCAATTAACCCGATTGCAGGGCTTACAGTCAAATTACCCGTGATTGCGCGGCCCGCAATTCCCGAGAGAGAATTGACCAAGATGAACAGCGCCGATAATGTGCCGGCCGATTTCACCGTTGTCCAACGAAGCAGAAGAGCGATCGGACTGAGGAATATCCCCCCGCCTACTCCGACGATTCCGGAGATAAGCCCAATGCCCGACCCTGTGCCGGCAAGTACAAAGGGATGCGGCCGAACGAGTTCGTAGCTCTCGGCAGGACGAAGATCTATGATAAGCCGCAACGCAATAGCGAATAACGCGACCGCAAGCAGAAGATTATAGAAAACATTTGCCGAAACCACCGCTCCTCCCATGAATGAAAAGGGTACGGAGGCGAGTACAAGCAGCCAGGAAAAGTTTGGAAGCTTGTGACCATTCCGCCAGAAAGACCAGAATGCAAGCGAGGACACCAGTACATTAAGGACCAGCGCGGTTCCCGACAGCTGCGCGACAGGTAACGAAAACAAGGCCAGAATTGCAAGGTATCCTGATGCGCCGCCATGTCCTACCGAGGAGTAAATAGCCGCGACGAGAAACACCAAAGCGAGCAGCGGAAATGAACTGAGTACTGCCGAGTCAACCATGAATTCAACTCCAGCTTATTGGGAGCACGTCTACCAAGGCTCGTGCTTCTATTGTGCGCGGCTCTCCGTCAAATATGATGAAAGCGTTTGCAGAGACAAGTCCACCAAGCATATGGGATTCTTGACCTGTGCAGGGAGCCACAAATTCGGTATTGCCATCTCGGAAAGTCTTTGCGCGAACGAATTCAGTGCGCGAGGTTCGCTTGCTTATTGAAGTGTTTAGGATTGCTGCATGCGGGGCAATGTGCTCGCTTGCGGCGCCCGACATGAACTTGAGTGCTGGTTTGACGAAGAGCAGATACGTAACCAAAGCTGAGACAGGATTGCCCGGCAAGCCAAACACAGGTTTCCCATTCAAAGTTGCAAAGACCGTCGGCTTCCCCGGTTTGATGCTCACCTTGTCAAATAGAATTGTCCCGCCGAGACTCAATATAGCGGGTTTCACATAATCCAAGTCACCGACCGATGCGCCACCTGAAGTGATAATAACATCACACGAACTAAGAACCTCTTCAATGCGGTTTCTGATTGCTGCTTCATCGTCTGGGCATCGATACACCACGATATGATGAATACCGAGTTCTGATAACGCAGTCATCAGGGCATAGCGATTTGAGTCATAGATCTGTGCGCTGTCAAGCGATTCGCCAAGCTCAACAAGTTCGCTTCCGGTAATGATGAGTGCAACGCGAGGTTTCCTGAACACGGACACTTCCGCAGCACCGAGAGTTGCAGCCAAACCGATTGCCGCGGGTGATAACCTTGTTGCTTTCGACAGGCAAATGTCCCCATATCGAAATTCTTCGCCTGCTCTTCGAACATTCGAATTAGATTTCAAAGGCTGTCTTAAGTGAATTGTTTCTTCTTCAATCGACACATCCTCGATCATGACAACTGCATCGGCACAAGGAGGGAGCATCGCGCCCGTGAATATGCGCAACGCACACCCAGGCTGAACCGGTGCGTCGGGAAAGCTGCCTGTCTTGACCGTGCCGATGACTTTCAGCTTACAGGGGTTTTCCATGTCTGCGTGTGCTGTATCACTGGCAAGCACCGCAAAACCGTCCACGGCGCTATGGTCGAAACGCGGAAGAGGGAACGGTGAGCAAACATCTTGAGCAAGGTAGCGATTGTGCGCCTCTGCGAGCGCAATCACTTCAACCGACAACGTCTGAACGTTTGCACGAATTATTCGTTGCGCTTCTGGAACACTCAGCATGTTACATGTCTTTCACTTTTGGCCGTTCGTGTCCACCACCCCAGATCATTTGAAAAGCATGCAGCATGCCGGGAAACAGAGCATCGAGCGATTCCTGCACGCCTCGCTTTGATCCCGGCAGGTTCACAATCAATGTGTTTCCCCGCAGTCCGGCTCTGGCTCGCGACAACATGGCATACGGGGTTCGCTCCTGTCCGTACGTGCGAATTGCTTCCGGGATACCCGGTACTTCGCGCTCGATGACGTCCTGCATCGCTTCCGGTGTCGTATCTCGAGGGCTGAATCCTGTTCCTCCTGTGGTCATGACAAGATCGACATGATCTTCATCGCAGTATTTCTTGAGAGTATCGGCAATCAGCACCTTATCGTCCGGGACGATTTCATATTTGATAATCTCAAGGCCAAGACTCGAGAGCCGATCGCGGATCAACAACCCGGACGCATCTGACTTCTTGCCGGCCGCAACGGAGTCTGACATGACCAGAACGGCGGCTCTCAGTGGTTCAGAGAACGCATCTCTGAAGTCTGATTTTCCTCCTTGCTTCTTCAGCAGTCTGACACTCAGTAACTCCATGTTGTCATCCAGCATTTTGAGCATGTCGTAAACCGTCAATGCTGCAACAGCGGAAGCCGTCATCGCCTCCATTTCCATTCCGGTGCGGTAGATACCTTTGACTGTAGCAGTCAGCGTTATTCTATCGTCCGCTACGCTATGCTCGATCTTTATGTATTCAATCGGCACTGGATGGCAGAAGGGAATGATTTCCGAAGTCTTCTTTGCCGCCATCACACCGGCGACTCTGGCGACCTCGAGCGGATTCCCTTTCGGGACGGTCCCTGCTTTGATTCGCTCAATGACTTGCGGGGAGACTGTCAAGACTGACTCGGCGACAGCAAACCGAAGTGTCGGGTTTTTTTCTGAAACGTCAATCATGTTAATCCTTCATCTGGGTTAGCGAGAAGAATTTTGAAGTATCCTGTTGATTTCCTCTACGTCGCCTGGGGTGTTGCAGCTACGCAGCCGTGTCCAGCTTTCTGGATCGAGGGCGATAGTTCGGAAGTTTGAGCGCCCAAGTAACTCGCGCAGGGAAGCACGAGGCTGCCGGAGAAGTTGCTCCACGTGTGGGAGAAGAGCTGCGGGATAGAAACCCGGAAGCGGAGCAATGTTTGTTTCATCCTGATCGCAGAAAACGCACGGCTTATCGTCAATCTCAGCATGAAGACGATTGAGCAATTGCGTGGTCAGTAGAGGCTGATCACATGCTGCTACTATATAATAGGAAGCGATACCGCTGCTTAACAAGCTCAAGAGTGCACCAACTGGACCCCGTTCAGGCACTTTGTCGGGGATGATGCGGAGGTCGGGATGACAGGAAATCTCGATTCCTTCCGCATGACCAAGAACACAGCACGGTCCAGCAGTCTGCTTCACGATAGAATAGACGCGCTCAAACATTGTTTCACCTGTACTTAGCCGTGTTCCTGCCTTGGGACTTCCCATTCGAGAGCTCTTTCCGCCAGCCAAAATCGCCGAGGCAATCAGCACATTTGTCTCTGATAAAATCATGTTTGTTATTAAGATACGCGAAGTCTTAAGAACCAACCAAGGACAGTCACGCTACTCCAATATACTGTTGATGCTGTGGACCGATTGGACGTGGAATCTCGTGCGCTTTGAGGCATGATGAGGGGACTCAGGCCACAATAATCGAGCAGTGTTTCGGTGACTTCTTTGGGTAAGTTATTGAAAATAATTATTTAATCTTACTTTCTGGGTCTCTCTGTGGTGCTTGACAACAGGCCCAATATAGTATATATTCGGATAAAAAGATACACTACTCTTTAATGTTATTCTCCCATTCAGCAGCATATGCGGTTCGAGCCCTGATCTGGTTGGCGTGTCAACCCAAGGACAGTCGCTGGCTGGCTACCGATGTTGCCCAAAGGGAAGGTATTCCACAACCATATCTCAGCAAGGTTCTCGGTGTTCTGAAGTCGCATGGATACATTCACTCGACGCGCGGACCACGAGGGGGCTATGTGCTCGCCCAGGATCCTTCAACCATCTCACTCCTGAAGATATCAGAATTGTTTGATTCAGACAAGCGGATGTCCACCTGCGTGCTGGCCTACGGACTATGCGGAGAGTGCGCGCTTTGCCCGCTTGGCGAAATGTGGACCACGACCAAAGCGACGATTCAGAACTTTCTGGAAACGACGACCATCGCCACGCTCGCTCAGCGCAGTCCGCAAAACACGGCGAACGCTCACACACAAATCGGTCATGAATAAACCTTCAGCAGCATATGAATCTCGAGTGAGGTGCGCATCGCAGCTCGTTGACCGGTATGGTCGCGTTCATGACTACCTTCGAATCTCGGTTACCGATCGCTGCAATTTACGCTGTACATATTGTATGCCTGCAGAAGGATTGAAGTGGAAGAAACAGGAGCAGATACTAAGCAACGACGAGATTCTCAGAGTTGCGCGGATCATGGCCGGCATGGGCGTGCGAAAGATCAGGCTGACCGGCGGGGAACCAACCACGAGAAGCGATTTGGAGGACTTGGTCGCGGAATTGGTTCGGGTTGACGGTATCGAAACCGTCGCTCTGACGACGAACGGAGTCCTGTTTGCCCGCAAGGCTCAGCAATTAAAGCAAGCGGGTCTCGGCGGAGTTAACATCAGCCTTGACAGTCTCAACCGGGAGACATTTCAGAAGATCGCGCGCCGAGACGCACTTGGGCAAGTACTGGACTCCATTGATGCTGCGCTGCGCTTAGAGTTCGCCATGGTAAAGGTCAATATGGTCGTGATGGCGGGAATCAACGAGCATGAAATGCTCGACTTCGTTGAGTTGACACGATATCAACCGATAAATGTTCGATTTATCGAGTATATGCCTTTCAAGGGTAACCAATGGGATCCGACGGGAGTTGTGACATACGCCGACATGCGCAAGCGTATCGAAGAACGCTATGATCTGCACGCCATGCCGGAGACATATGCAGCGAACCGCGTCGCCGAGGATTTTGCGATCCCGGGATTTCAGGGCAAAATCAGCTTCATTGCTTCCATGTCACAGAGTTTTTGTGCCACCTGCTCGCGCCTTCGCTTGACCTCGGACGGCGCGCTCAAGGCATGTCTGTTTTTCCCTGCGCAGGTGCAGCTTCGCGATTTGCTTCGTGGAAATGCACCGGACGATCACATTCGAAATGCTATTACACGGGCTGTACAAGCCAAGCCTGCGGGTCATCCCGATCCCACGGAACTTGCGGAGCTGAATGATCTCAGCATGATTGAAATTGGAGGATAAAGATGGCAGACCACATCCATCAGCCAAACGGAAGAACAACAACCGGAAAGATCGTCGCCATTTCGACCAGCACCCGGCGCGGGATTCCCAAATCCAATCGGAATGAAGTTCTGCTGATCGAGAATTGGGGCATGGAGGGCGATGTGCATGCCGGAAACTGGCATCGTCAAATCAGCATTCTTGCAATGGAGAGTGTTCAGAAGATGCGGGACAAAGGGGTTCCTGTCCGCCCAGGCGCGTTTGCTGAGAACTTAACTACAGAGTTCATTGACATTCCCAACTTGACCATCGGGACGCGCGTCATCATTGGAGATACCGAACTCGAAATTACGCAAATCGGCAAAGAGTGTCACCAGAAGTGCGCCATCTTCTATCGAGCGGGTGACTGCGTCATGCCGCGCGAAGGAATCTTTGCGATTGTCAAGCGAGGCGGCGTGATCACCGTAGGCGATGATGTTGTGGTTCATGCGGCAGAGTCAGCCGAAGGGCTTTCCACAGAAGCGAGTGAGGCGGCATGAATCGCTACTTTCTCGTCACTTTCTATGTGACACTCTTCCTCTTTGGAGGGGCTTTCGCACAGTCGCCTGACAGCATCGTTGCTCAAGCAGACTCGGCGCAAGTTGATTCCACTGCCAAACAGGTTGATGCAGTTGCCCTGAGCTATGTGCAGAAGTGCGTGGGTTGCCACACCATCGGCGGAGGGAAGTTAACCGGACCGGACTTGCTTCCGACTCGCGCTTGGCCAAAATCCGAACTTGCAGCCAAAGTAAAACTGATGGAATCGCGAGTCGGGCCGCTTTCACAGCAGGATGTAGATCAGTACGTCGAGTTACTGCAAGACGCTCGTGCGCAAGAGCGAGTAAGCATCGCGCAGGAATTGGCGAGCAAAGCGGTGGCTGCAACGCTTGATCCGGCCTCCGAGCAGATCGGACGGAAGCTGTTCGAAGGTTCAACGCGACTTGCCAATGGCGGCATCGCGTGTATTACTTGTCATCGTGCCGGCGCACAGGGCGGATCGTTTGGTCCCGACTTGACTGCTTTACAGACGCGCATGGGCAAGGTCGCCATGACTTCAGCTATTCAGCAGTCGCAGTTTCTGGTCATGTCGGGAACCTATAAGAATCGACCGATTACCGCGCAAGAGGCCGTTCACCTGGCTGAATACTTGTCCTCCCCCGATATGATGCCGCAGACGAGCCTGGAGGATCGAGCACCGATGCTGGGCACAGTGATCGGAGTCTTGGGGTTATTGACCGTTGTCGGACTTTACAGAAAACGCTCGCGCAATCGCATATCGCGCCAACGAGGTATAGCATGAGTTGGATTACAGATCTCTTTGATCCCAAGCAGCGGGAGTGGGAAGACTTCTACCGCAATCGGTGGTCTTACGACAAAATAATACGTAGCACGCACGGTGTAAACTGCACGGGTGGTTGCAGCTGGAATATCTACGTCAAGAACGGCATCGTCACGTGGGAAATGCAAGCACTCGACTATCCTATCATAGACAAGGATATTCCTCCCTACGAACCGCGCGGCTGCCAGCGCGGAATTTCCTATTCATGGTATATCTACAGTCCGATTCGCGTCAAGTATCCGTACGTTCGCGGAGCGTTGATCGACCTGTGGAGAGCGGCGAAACAGCAGTTTCCCGACGATCCCGTCGCCGCATGGAACTCTATTGTCTCAAATCCGGAATCACGCGCACGCTATCACTCAGCGCGAGGAAAAGGCGGACTGCGTAGATTCAGCTGGGACGAAGCACTCGAGATTCTCGCGGCGGCGAATATTCACACGGTGATGAAACACGGCCCGGACCGGATTGCAGGGTTCTCGCCGATACCTGCGATGTCCATGGTAAGTTATGCGGCAGGTGCGCGGTTCATGCAGCTGATGGGTGGTGTATCGCTCTCGTTCTACGATTGGTACTGTGACCTGCCGCCGGCGTCTCCAGAAATTTGGGGCGAACAAACGGACGTCGCGGAAAGCGCCGATTGGTTCAAATCGAACTTCATCGCAGTCGTCGGCTCGAACGTCCTGATGACTCGCACGCCGGATGCTCATTTCCTTGTGGAAGCGCGGCATCGCGGTGCAAAAGTTGTCGTCTTTTCGCCGGACTTCTCAATGGTGTCCAAGGTTTCAGATGAGTGGGTTCCCATTCATCAAGGGCAGGACTCCGCATTCTGGATGGCGGTCGGACATACGATTCTGCGGGAATTTTACGTCGAACGATCCGTCCCGTTCTTTATTGATTACCAGAAGCAGTATACTGACGGGCCGATGCTGGTTGAACTGCACAAGCAGAATGACGGAAGTTTCAAACCCGGTCAGTATCTGCGAGCCTCTCAAGTCACCGAAACGAAGAGCATTGAGAATTCCGAATGGAAGTTCTTCATGCTTGATTCTACTACTGGAGAATTGCGACTTCCACAGGGTACGATTGGTCATCGCTGGCAATCCCAGAAGGGACAGTGGAATCTGAAACTGGAAGATGAGAGAACCGGCAGGCCTTTTGATCCGCTCTTAACGCTCGACCCGAAGGCGGACAAGATGGTGAACGTTTCCCTTCCGGAGTTTTCCTCTGAGCAAGGCGACCGCTGGGTCAGTGCTCAGGTTCCCGTGAGGAAGATAAACACCGCAGAGGGTGACGTTTATGTCACCACGGCGTTTGAATTGATGATCGCAAGATACGGTGTCAGCCGCGATGCGACGAACCCTGCGCCTTATGACGAGCCGGATCACGCTTATACTCCCGCATGGCAAGAGAAATTTACTGGTGTCTCCGGAGATGTTGTGTTGAGGTTTGCCCGCGAGTGGGCCACAACTGCCGAGAAGAGCGGCGGCAAGTGCAGTGTCATTATTGGAGCAGGCGTCAATCACTGGTATCATAACAATCTGATCTACCGTTCCATTATTTCAAGTCTCATGCTTTGTGGCTGTGTTGGTAAGAATGGCGGCGGGTTGAATCACTACGTGGGTCAGGAGAAGCTTGTTCCTCAGACTTCGTGGGCACCGATCGCGTTCGGGACGGATTGGTCTGTGCCGCCGCGACTGCAGAACACTCCATCATTCCACTACGTCAACTCCGATCAATGGCGATACGATCCCAAGTTTGACGATATTTGTCCGGTCGCCGATCGCTCGCACTCCATGGCGCACGGCCACACGATTGACAAGCAGGTGCAAGCGGTGCGTGCGGGGTGGCTGCCCTCGTATCCGCAGTTCGATCAATCTTCTTTAGACGTCGCACGTGATGCGCGGGCGGCAGGCGCGACGGATGAAGCTTCAATCGTTAAGGCGGTAGTTGAAAGACTGAAATCGAGAAAGCTGAAGTTCGCAGTTGAAGACCCCGACTCGCCAAAGTGTTTCCCAAGAGTGTTTTACATCTGGCGCGGGAACGCACTTCTTTCTTCCGCGAAGGGTCACGAGTATTTTCTCAAGCATTATCTGGGGACTCACACCAATCTGATCGCGAAGGAACAGGCGAAAGAGCACGTTGAGGATGTCACCTGGCATGACAAAATTGAGCTTGGAAAGATGGACCTTGTGGTGGATCTTAACTACCGCATGGACTCTTCGGCTCTGTACTCTGATATCATTTTGCCGGCCGCGACCTACTACGAGAAGAATGATCTGAACTCGACGGATATGCACAGTTTCATTCATCCGCTTCAGGCTGCGGTGCCTCCCTGCTGGGAGTCGAAGAATGACTGGGATATTTTCCGTGAAGTGGCAAGGGCGACCTCAAAGCTTGCTGAGCGATACCTTCCGGATCCGATCGAGGATGTCGTCACGGCACCGCTTGCGCATGACACTCCGGCTGAAATTGCTCAACCTTTTGTCAAGGATTGGTCAAAAGGTGAATGTGAGGCGATTCCGGGGAAGACGATGCCGATTATTAAAGTCGTCAAGCGCGATTACAAGAACGTCTTTAATCGGTTTATCAGCCTCGGTCCGAATTTCCGGAAGGGCCTTGGCATGCACGGCATCCAGTTCGAAGTGGCCGATTTGTATGACGCCTACATGGAGAATAACCCGACGGAAAAGTGGGACGGTGGCATCTATCCGTCGTTGCGGGAGGATGTATTGGTCTGTGAGGCCATTCTGAATTTCGCTCCGGAAACAAACGGAGAGCTTGCATACCGTTCCTACAAATCCGAGGCAGTGAACACGGGCATAGACCATTCCCACGCTGCGGAGCGGACGCGCTCAGTTCGAACGACTTTCGAAGACATTGCGGCTCAACCGCGACGCATTCTGACTACGCCTTTTTGGAGTGGAGTGACAAGCGACAACCGAACATACTCGGCGTACTGTCAGAACGTCGAAGGTCTCGTTCCATGGCGGACATTGAGTGGACGCCAGCACTACTATCTCGATCATGAGACGTACATTGCGTATGGCGAAAATCTTCCGACTTACAAGCCGCGTCCTGTCCGAGAAATTCTTGGGGACTTGACAATGTCGAAGCCGGCCGGCGGGACGTTGGTGTTGAACTATCTCACTCCGCACGGAAAGTGGTCCATTCACTCCACTTACGGCGACACGCTAAGAATGAGAACGTTGAGCCGAGGTCATGATCCTATTTGGATCAACGACAAAGACGCTTTGCTGTTGGGTGTGGAAGACAACGACTGGGTTGAGATCTACAACGACCACGGCGTGGTCTGTACCTGCGCAAACGTGAGCGCGCGCATTCCCCGCGGAATGTGCTTCATCTATCATTCGCCAGAGCGCACATTAGGCATACCGAAATCGCCTGAGCGGGGAAACCGTCGCGCCGGGGGGCATAACAGCCTGACGAGGGCACGGCTGAAGCCGCTCTTCATGATCGGCGGTTACGGGCAGTTTACATACGCATTCAATTACTGGGGACCTCCCGGTGTGAACCGCGACACTTTTGTTGCCGTTAAGAAACTTGACAAAGTAATCTGGTAGAGGTGATCAATGGATATTCGCGCACAGGTTTCCATGGTGTTTCACCTCGACAAATGCATCGGTTGCCATACATGCAGCATTGCCTGCAAGAATGTTTGGACGGATCGTCCCGGTGCCGAGTACATGTGGTGGAACAATGTTGAAACTAAACCCGGGACGGGATTCCCGCATCGCTGGGAGGACCAGGAACGTTATAAAGGCGGTTGGAAACTAACGGCCGACAAGAAACTCGAACTCAAGTCCCAGTCGAAGTTGGGAGGGTTGTTCAAACTCTTTTACAATCCGAACCAACCGGGATTAGAGGACTATTACGAGCCATGGACGTACGAATACGAGAATCTCTTCGACGCACCCGAGTCCGATGATCAGCCAACGGCAAAGCCGATTTCACAGATCACGGGCGAGGAAATGCGAATCGAAGCAGGACCGAACTGGGATGACGATTTATCAGGTTCTCCGATGTATGCGGCGAATGATGTTAATTACGACCAGCTTACGCCTGATGAACGGCAGCAGCTGTTCGAGATTCAGCGTGTCGCCTTCATGTATCTCCCGCGCATTTGCAACCATTGTGCGAATCCAAGCTGCGTGGCATCATGTCCCTCCGGGGCACTTTATAAGCGCGGCGAGGATGGAATTGTCCTGATTAATCAGGATGTCTGTCGTGGATGGCGTGCGTGTGTCTCGGCCTGTCCGTACAAGAAGATCTACTACAATTGGGTAACGGGAAAATCCGAGAAGTGCATACTCTGTTACCCCCGGCTTGAGACCGGCCAGGCACCGGCATGCTTTCACTCCTGCGTCGGGCGGATTCGCTACCTCGGTGTGCTGCTTTATGATGCGGATAGAATCGAGGCGTCCATGCGCACGGCAGATCCGTTACTCGTTGAAGCGCAGCGCGACGTGATCTGTGACCCGAATGATGAAACGGTAATCGCCGCGGCCCGCGCAAACGGGATCAGTGACGAGATGCTTGAGGCCGCCCGCAAGTCGCCGGTTTACAAGTATGTCGTGCAATGGAAGCTGGCCCTGCCGCTACACATTGAGTATCGAACGATGCCAATGCTCTTCTATGTTCCGCCGCTGCTGCCCGTAATGGGGAAGGACGGTGACCAGCCCTATGATCACGCGGAGGACACATTCTTTACGTCGCTTGACAAGGCACGCCTGTCCATCAAGTATCTGGCGAGTCTTTTTAGCGCCGGTAATGAAGCGATTGTCACCGCTTCTCTGAAGAAGCTTATGGCAGTTCGTTACTATAAGCGGATGCAGGAAGTCGGAGATGTACTGGACGATCGCGTGCGGAGAATCATGAGGGAGGCCGGAACGACCCCAGAGGAAGCGGAGGAGATCTACTTACTTACGGCAGTGCCCACTGTTCATAAGCGATACGTTCTACCCCCGTTGCAACGCGAGGAGGCCATTGGCTCATTGTGTGAGGTTCAGGATTGCAAGGGAAGCTGCGGGTTTGGAAAACCCACCGGCGCGGATCGGAGCATGTGATGAGGAACCAACACCTCGAACGCACGTGCCAAGATCTCGCGCTTATCTTAAGCTATCCCGAGAGTGATTACTTATCCGCTCTCGATGAGATGATTCAGTCTAACATCAACAGGAAGGCGCGCAAGTCGCTGCAGGAGTTTCGTCGCGCCATAGTCGGCATAAACACGCATGATCTGCAGGATCTCTACACGCGAACGTTTGATCTCAATCCCATGTGTTCACCTGCGCTTAGCGTTCACCTCTTCGGCGTGGAGAGTTTCAAACGCTCACATCTTATGGTCGGGCTTCTGGATATGTATCGAGATGCGCACTTTCCCAGCAGAGGTGAGTCTGCGGACCATATGAGCACCGTTATTCGGTTCCTGCCGTTTACTTCAGAGGAAGAGCGCAGGGACATACTTATGATGATACTCGTGCCCGGGCTTACCAAGATAGCAGACTTTTTGGAATCTAAAGACAATCCGTTCGCCCATGCGATAAAGGCGGCAATCGCAGTGTTGAACTTGGAGACCGGTAAGGAGGCAACTTATGCTTGAATTGTTTGCATTTGTCGGACTGCCATACGCCGCAATCGTGGTTTGCGTGGTTGGGGTTGTCTGGAGGTTTCGCAATGATCGGTACGGAATCTCATCACTATCTTCGCAATTCCTCGAGAGCAAAAAACTCTTATGGGGTTCCGCGCCATGGCATATCGGGATTCTCGTTATCTTTCTTGGTCACCTTGTCGCATTCCTGATCCCCGGCATGTGGCAAAGACTAATGGCCGTTCCCACCCTGCTTATCATTGTGGAGACGATCGGGATAGCGGCGACAGTGCTTTGCCTGTTTGGCCTGGTAGTGCTCCTCTATCGACGGCTGACGTCTGGTCGCCTGCAAAAAGGCACGCGTTTCGGAGATTTCGCGGTCACGCTGTTGCTCCTGACACAAGTCGGTTTGGGCCTGATGGTCGCGGGCGGCTACCGTTGGGGTGCGAGTTGGTCAACAGGCACGTTGACGCCGTACGTGTGGAGCCTTATCACCCTTAATCCCGATACTTCGGTTATCCGCGACATGCCCATTGTGATTCAAGCACATGTTGTCGGCGCATGGCTAATTCTGCTGGTTCTCCCGTTCACCCGTCTGATTCATATGGTGTCGGTTCCGCTTCAGTATCTGTTCCGATCTCCGCAGAAAGTGGTCTGGAACAACCCGCGCCGAAACACTGCGGCTGTCGCGGCGCGCGTGACTCAGGAGTCACGGCGACACTTTGTCAAAGCAGCGTTGGGGCTGAGTGCGGCAGGACTCCTGCTTTCAGCGGGTGTTCTTGACAAACTTGGACGATTCTTCCAAATGCCGGGACTGCATCACGATGAAGAGGCTAACCTGCTTGAAGCGCGTTTGCGTCGTCTGCAGTTGACCGCCGAAGAGAAGGAGCTTGAACTTGAGCGGATGCGAAGTGATCACATTTTTGTGGCCAAACTTTCAGAGCTAAACAACACCGTAGGGAAATACTTTATCGACTACTCGATGCGCCCGGGACTTGCCTTCCGCTCAGAGGACGGTTGGCCCATGCTGCTGTCCGCCAAGTGCACACACCTCGGATGCACTGTCGGAAATCAAGTTGACGCGAGCGGCCGTATCCTGTGCCCTTGCCACGTTTCATACTTTGATATCAAGACCGGAATGCCCAACCCGGGTGCACCTGCAAAGGCGCCGCTCGACCGCATCGCCTGGGTTGTTCGCGATGAGCTTGGCAATGACATCGCAACTGAGAGTCCGCGCGGATCCCGCACCGGCCGAATTGATCCGGAACTTGCAGATGGCTATTCACTTTACATTGTCCGATCCTTGTCGGCGGAGGCATAATGAAGCGGCCCGTCGTCAAATCTGTATTTGATTTCTTAGCATCGAGGTTGCCTTTTGACAAGCTCGACGTCCGTCACATGATCACCGAGAAGGAGGTCCCGGTTCACCGGATGTCCTGGGGGTATTATGTCGGCGGACTAGCTCTTTTCTTCTTCATCATTCAAGTATTCACAGGTGTGATGCTGCTGTTCTACTACGAACCGACAGTTAGTGAGGCGCATGAATCTGTCGAATACATAACGCACTTCGTGACCATGGGCGGACTCATTCGCAATCTGCATGCATGGTCCGCATCGTTCATGATCTTCTGCGTCATCACTCACATGTTGACGGCTTTGGCGATGAAGGCGTTTGCCAAGCCGCGAGAACTCACCTGGATTGCCGGTGTGCTTCTGCTTTTGATTACGTTCGGATTCGGGTTTACCGGATACTTGCTGCCGTGGAATCAAATAGCGGTCAATGCAACAAAGGTCGGACTGGCCTCAATCGACCAAATCGGGCAATACCTGCCCGCAGCGCTGTCGCATCTTGCTGAGGATGTGAGGGTGACGATTCAAGGCGCACCGGCCATTGGTCAAGCAACTTTAAGCAGATTCTTTGCACTGCATGTCGTCATACTTCCGTTGCTCATTTTTGCGGTGCTCGGACTCCATATCCTATCCGTTCAGTTGCACGGGATGAGTCCCGGCATTGAAGGGAAGCCGCGCCGCAAGGAGAAGTTCTTTCCGTTCTTCATTCTGAAGGATTTCAAGGAATGGGGCATCGCATTTCTTGTGGTGTTCATCTTAGCATTGTGCCTTCCTTTTGATTCGCTGTTTCCCTACCCCCTGCTCGAACCGTACAATGCGCTTGGCTCAACACCGGACGGAATTAAACCGGAATGGTATTTCTATTTTGTCTACTATCCAATGGAGCTGTTGCCGTTCTGGGTGATCATTGTTGTGATGACGATTGCCACGCTGGGTCTATTCGCAGCTCCGTGGATATTCCGAGGAACAAGCCACAAAACCATGAGGTGGATTGCATCAGCTATCGCGATGTACATGATTGTCATGACTTTGTTCGGGGAACACATTTACCTTGCCATCAAAGGATGATACGTATGAAGACTATCATTCTCTTACTAGCTTTGGTCGCGATTGCGAGCAGCGCATTTGCCTACCCGGAGTTTCAAAGATTCTCGCAGATGAATTCCGGTCGTCCGATCAATTGCGCAATGTGTCATACGAACGGTGACGGGCCAGAAGGAGCTTCGCGCGGTCAGATAGGAAGTCTAACTCCCGATGAACTCAACCGATTGAATGCAGCACGCGGGGCCTTCGCGCCGGGAATCGCAGTTGAAAGTCCAATTTTGAATAGATTCGGCAATGAGATTATAACGAAGATGGGAAAGACAAAGTTCCTTGAATTGCGCGCTCATCCGGAGTTGTTGGCGGAAGTGTATGGATTTCAGAGCGATCTGGATAATGATGGAATTCCGGATGCACAAGAATACTTAGAAGGGACGCATCCGCTTAATAAGGTACACGGAAATCCACTTCGACTGTTTCTCCACAACTTAAAAACATACAAGCTTCACGTCATATTAATCATACTTGCTACAGTTGCCGGATTCTATGGATTTAGTCATTTGCTGCACGGCCTTGCCGCAAGCGCCACGACCGAGACACGAGATGACAGAGTATCTTAGTCGCATTCAAGAGGTGTAACCGTGCAGAATCGTAGAATCGCCATTCAGGTTCTCATCCTGAATACGTTGGCATTCACCATCTGCTTCGCCGGATGGATGATGAACGGAGTTCTCATCACCTATCTTGTGGACAACGATATCTTCGTTTGGGACAAAGCACAGATGGGATGGTTGATCGGAATTCCCGTGTTGACCGGGTCGTTGATGCGCCTGCCGGTCGGAGTGCTTACCGACAAATACGGCGGACGAAGAGTATACACAATCCTTATGCTCATTTCCGCGATTCCGATGTTCATGACCGGAGCCGCAAATGAATACTATCAGTTTGTCTTCGCAAGTCTGGGTTTCGGACTCACCGGCGCCGCGTTCGCGGTCGGGATCGCGTATACGTCCGTATGGTTTCCAAAAGAGCGACAAGGAACAGCTCTGGGTATATTTGGAGTCGGCAATGCAGGAGCAGCTTTGACCAGCATGGGTGCGCCGATCCTGTTGAAATGGCTGACTGACAACGGATCGCACATTGACGGCTGGCGCATGCTCCCGAAGATTTATGCCGCAGCACTAGTTGTCATGGCCATTATCTTCTACTTTATGACCTACGAGAAGAAGGTCGAACACTCGGCGGGTTTTACTCTAAGGCAAAGACTTGAGCCGCTAAAGTATGTCAGAGTGTGGAGGTTTGGACTTTACTATTTTCTAGTCTTTGGCGCCTTCGTCGCTCTCGCGCAATGGCTCGTCCCTTATTACGTGAATGTCTACACAATGAGTGTGGCTTCGGCGGGCTTAATGGCGTCGATCTTCAGTCTGCCGTCCGGAGTGATTCGCGCTCTCGGCGGTTGGATGTCCGACAAATTTGGAGCGAGACGCGTCATGTACTGGGTCTTGGGTTCGTGTCTGGTCGGTTGCGCGCTGCTCTGCGTTCCACGGATGGACATTGAATCCCCCGGCTCCGGTGTGACGGCGCTTCGTGCAGGCACCGTCACCTTCGTCTCTGACACATTAATCCGAGTGGATCAGCGAGAATACAAAGTTCGACCGGAACCGGCGGCCTGGCGCAAGAACCAAGACAACACGTTTCTGGTCTTTCCTTCCGGCGAATTCTGGCATGAACCAGCGGTTACAGTTGGAGAGAAAGTTGTCAAGAAGCAACTACTCGCCCGAGGCATCACCCATCTCTACTTTCAGGCGAACATCTGGATATTCACATTTCTGGTGTTTGTCGTGGGTATCATGATGGGAATCGGCAAAGCAGCGGTTTATCGCCATATCCCTGACTATTATCCCGATCAGATCGGTGTGGTGGGTGGTATCGTGGGCGTCGTCGGGGGTTTAGGCGGATTCTTCTGTCCGATTTTGTTTGGCTACATGCTGAAGTGGACAGGTCTTTGGACAACCTCGTGGATGTTCCTCGCGGTTCTTTCATTCGTCTGCCTGATCTGGATGCACTATGTCGTTCAGAAGATGATGCATAAGAAGGCTCCCGTCCTGATGCGACACATTGAAGACAGGATTGATCATCCCGTCGAAACCCAACGTTCCTGAACCGTACTTACCATGAGACAATAATGGCAAAAACACTAACATACTGGAACGTCGAGGACGACGCCTTTTGGCAAGGCGAAGGAAGGCGAACTGCTTATCGTAATCTCTGGATATCGATTCCGTGCTTGCTGTGCGGCTTCGCAGTCTGGATGTATTGGTCCATTGTTACGACGAAGATGCAGGAACTTGGGTTTCAATTCGACCCAGACCCGGCCAAGAACAAGGCCATGCTGTACACACTAATCTCGATTGCGGGACTGACCGGCGCGACGCTGCGGATTCCGAACTCTTTCTTCGTAGCATTAAGCGGCGGTCGAAATGTCATAGCGGCGACAACAGCGCTGCTCATCCTGCCCGCCCTCGGCTTGGGTTTGGCATTGCGCGAACCGGGAACTTCATATTCGACCTTCGTAATTTTATCCGCTCTGTCCGGTATCGGCGGCGGAGCATTCGCGTCATCCATGTCGAATATCAGCTTGTTCTTCCCCAAGCGCATACAGGGCACGGCATTAGGACTGAATGCCGGATTGGGAAACCTCGGGGTAAGCGTCATGCAGGTTCTCTTGCCATTTGTAATGACGTTCGGGATGTTCGGTGCAGCAGGGGGCGAAGCCTGGAAAACCGCCGTTGCCGCAGGAGCACAGCCAGTCGGAACTTTGGTTTGGATTCAGAACAGCGGATTTGTTTGGGTTCCAATCCTCGGAGTCCTCACCATCCTTGCGTGGGTACTGATGAACAATCTTGCCGTCCATAATGTCGGATCAACGCCAGCCGCCATCTCAAAGATGCTCTATCTCTCGCTGCTGGGCTACGCCGGAGCCGCATTAGGATTATATCTTCTTGTCGCGCTCAAAGTGAACATGTGGATCGTGCTTCCAATAACCATCATCGTAACGCTTATCCTAATTCGATATCTTTCACCTGCAAAGATTCGTCAGAATCTCAGTAACCAATTTGCCATATTCAAGGTGAAGCACAATTGGGTCATGACATGGCTCTATGTGATGACTTTCGGATCATTCATCGGCTACTCTGCGGCATTTCCCAAGCTCATACAGGATGTTTTTGGTTTTCTACCTGATGGAAGTGCGAATCCCAACGCACCTAATCCGTTTGCCTACGCCTGGCTTGGTCCGCTGGTCGGCTCTTTAATCAGACCAGTCGGCGGATGGCTCTCTGACAAGTTTGGTGGCGCACGCGTGACACATTGGGACACCATACTTATGATTCTTGCAGCGCTCGGCGTCGCCTATAATATTGAAGCAGCGAGCAACTCGCCAACGCCGGAAGCGTACTTCGTACCTTTTCTGCTCCTATTCTTGCTTTTGTTCATCACGACAGGGATCGGAAACGGGTCGACGTTCAGAATGATCCCAATCATCTTTGATGCGAAGCACGCGGGTCCGGTCCTCGGGTGGACATCTGCAATCGCCGCCTACGGTGCATTCATCATTCCTAAGGTGTTCGGAACGCAAATTCAAGCGGGGCATCCCGAGTACGCCTTATACGGATTTGCACTCTACTACGTAAGCTGTCTCGCGGTGAACTGGTGGTTCTACGCGCGGAAGGGTGCAGAGATTAAGTGTTAGTTCAGCATCAGTCACACAAATAATTCAGGAAGCACGATGAGCATTTCCCTTGAAACTCCAGTCGGCCAGTTAGTTGTCGAAAAGCCGGCACGCGCACATGTATTTCAACGTTTTCAAATTGATTACTGCTGCGGTGGCGCGCACTCGCTAGGGGCGGCCTGCGAGGCAAAGAGCGTTGACCCGCAGCTTGTGCTGTCTGAGATTGCAAGTCAGGACAGCAGAGCGGAGACCCATACAGAACCTGATTGGTCTTTGGTTTCGATGTCTGCGCTTGTGGACAATATCTTGAGTCAGCACCATGCATATCTGCGGAACGCGCTGCCACACCTCGGTGAGATGGCTGAAAAGGTCTATCGCGTTCACGGGGAAAGTCATCCCGAGCTTAGAACCATTCTCGAAGTGTATGCCGGGCTGTTTCAGGAGTTGGATTCGCATATGTACAAGGAGGAGAACATACTTTTCCCTGCCATAAAGCGAATTGAGCAAGGTTCATTGCCACCTGCAGCGGCGGCACAGCTGTTCGGGCCAGTTAGTGTTATGGAGGCCGAGCATGAGTCAGCGGGGCGCGCACTTGAGAAACTGCGTGAGCTGACTCACGACTATACACCGCCAGAGGGAGCCTGCAACACATTTCGCGGACTCTACGCCGGACTTGAGGAGTTAGAGCTGGACTTGCATTGGCATATTCACAAGGAGAACAACATCCTCTTCCCGAGAGCATTGGCAGGCGCAAACTGATCTACTTAATCACCAATAAAAAGCCCCCGCACTCCTTAGTGCGGGGGCTTCGTATTTGTTTATCTCAAGGCAGTCAAGAATTGTCTAACTTAACCTGTGTTCGCAAACTCACCACATCATGCGCTTGAGTTGTGCCTTTCGGTGACCGGTCATGAGTGAATCAGCTGTGCGATCCGCGTCGATCCTGATAGAGCGCGAGGATTTGGCCTATCATTTCATTCTGAGACAAACGTCCAGCATTGAGCACAATATCATATATTTCGGGATCATTCGAATCTCTGTGCAGATACTTCTTGTAGAAACTGTGACGATAACTATCCTGTTCTTTCAACTCCGCTCGCGCCTTTGCCTCGCTCCAGCCATGACGATGCACGAGTCTGCTCAATCGGGCTTCTTCGGATGCGACGAGCCTTACGTGTATCCCGCCGGGCAAGTCGCGCGTCACCACGGCGCCGCCTCTTCCGATAATGATACATCTACCGAGCAGAGCGGTTGCGCGCATGGTTTCAACAAGTTTGTGCAATAGTTTTAAATCTGATATCTGGCCTACAAGAGATTCAACGAACTCGACTATTGCGCTTCGTGCCTTCGAATCGAGGGCAGCCATGAGCTGGTCATAGGAGTACTGCTGATCAGCCATTGACTCTATAAGCTTTCTGCTGTACACCTGCCAGGATCCGGGTTCAAGCTTTTCGACATTGTCAAGCTGAGCGGCCAGTTGCTCCGCAAGGCTGATCGCCTCGCATCCGAATTGGCGTGACAGGGTGATAAAGGGAACATTCTTGTTAGATTGCGAGGCAATCTGCGCGCGAAGTCTTGAGGCAACTCGGATTTGAGCTTCCAAGTTTTGCTCTACATTTGGAGGAAGTGTGTTTTTCATGGATTGGTAGACTGTGTAAGTATAGAGAGCAAGTCGTGTTGCGGCACGCGCAACGCTCCGAAGTGTTGCGACTTCAAAAGAAACGAGATCGCGACACAAGATTGAAAGTCTATCAGATGGTCGCCAGCAGGTAGAAGCCCACGACGATCAGAAGTACCCCCGCGCCGAACCTGATGAAAGGCACGACCCGTTGCATCATACTATTCAGTTGTGCCATTCCTAATCCAATGCCGACCAATCCTGCCGACAGGGGCAAGCTGTAGCCAAGCGCAAAGACTGTTAAGGTGAGAGCGCTAATGACCGCGCTGCCGCTTAAGACCGTTGCGCCAATCGCTATCTGCAGCAGCGGATTGCAGCCGACTGAGCACGCAGTCGATGCACCGCCCAGTACAAGCCCGTAGAAAGCCGCACCACCTGTCTGATTGCCTGACAACCAACGTCCAACATCTAACTTGGGTAGCTTGAAGCTGAAGAGATTCAAGCTGACAAGACCTAACAGCACTAATATGAGACCGGAAAGGAATTGCCAGTATCTTCCAACGGTCGAGCTAACAGCCTGACTGACAAGTCCAGCAAGCGCGCCAATCGTCGCAAGGGCGATGGTCGTCCCGATCATGAAGAACAAACCCACCAAGAGCAATTCCCTGCGATTGCTCCCTCTCGTGCGCGACCCCGCGTAGCCCACGACCGCACCGACAACAGGCAAGGTGCAGCATGCACCTAATGATCCTAATGCTCCGATCAAGAATACTGCAGGGAAGAACGCTATCCCAAGGCGATCCCCCGAAAGGACATGTTGAATCCATTGCTCCATTGGCGGCTCTATTGCGGGCAGCAACTGCGTGTTGAATCAGCGCAGTTCTGTTCGGAGCAGGGAGAGCTTGACGAGCTTGCCATCAGCGACCAAGTGCCAACCCCTACCGCAGCAAGCATGATGAGTGCTACGAATGCAATTCTTAGCTTAGATTTGCTTTGGGAACTTTTCGTGCAATTACAAGACTCGTTACTACAGCAGTCATTACCGGTTTGATTCTCGTTCCTCGGATTCATACTCTGTTCCCTTCATATGAGAGATTCGATGAGCAATACTCATAGGCGAATTTGAGATACTTAACTATCCTTACGTACATTCGACGGCTCTCAATCGTCGTTTGATCGCCACTAACCTGCAATTGCGCCAAACATTAAGCCCGTTACGGTCGACATAATTACGACGAGTGCAACGAATACCATTGTCTTTTTCAGGCCAAGAAGACTCCTTAAGACCAACATGCTTGGCAACGACAGCGCCGGCCCGGCAAGCAAGAGTGCGAGAGCTGGTCCGTTGCCCATGCCACTCCCGAGTAAGCCTTGGAGTATGGGAACTTCCGTGAGCGTGGCGAAGTACATGAACGCGCCTGCGACCGAAGCGAAAAGGTTTGCCCATAGTGAGTTACCGCCAACCGAATCACTAACCCACTGGGAGGGAATGATTCCTTCCTGTCCCGGTCGGCCGAGCATGAAGCCCGCGGCAAGAACACCTATTAATAACAATGGCAGTATCTGCTTGGCAAAACCCCAAGTTGAATCCAGCCACTCGCTAAGTTCGCCCTTCGTTGTTGCAAGCACGGCAGCGAGGCTGATTGAACCAACTCCAAATGCGATCAACGGCTCATGCGGAAGGAGCATCGCCAGCACTGCGGTAAGAATGCCAGATGCCGTGATTGGCAATGCCGGAGCATTGAACCAAGTGACGAGTACAGTTGCGAGAAGTACGGCAGAGAGTCCCGTTAACCACCACTTCAGTTCAGAAATGGCATGCCATATGCCGCTCGATGCACTCGATTGCCCCCAATTCGCAAAGACGAGGATGGCAATCATCAGCGAAAAGTAGACAACTGTCTTCGCAAGGGATCTGGTCGGTGGCACGATGACCGCATCTGCTTGCTCTGCGGCACGATCGTTCTCTTCTTCTCGATAAATGAAGTGCATGGCAAGACCTACCACGATACTGAAGACAACTGCGCCGATCGCTCTGGCCGCACCTAGTTCCACACCGAGAATTCGAGCGGTCAGCACAATCGCCAGCACATTGATCGCAGGACCAGAGTAGAGAAAGGCGGAAGCGGGACCAAGACCGGCTCCCATGCGGTAGATTCCGGCAAACAAGGGAAGAACAGTACACGAACAAACGGCCAGGACAGTTCCGGAAACAGAGGCGACGCCGTAAGCGAGTACCTTGTTGGCTTTGGCTCCCAGATAGCGCATGACAGAGTCCTGTCGGACAAATACGCCAATAGCACCCGCAATAAAGAAAGCCGGTATCAGGCACAAGATGACATGTTCGCGAGCATACCAGCGGGTCAGTTGCAGGGACTCATTTAACGCATTGTCAAAGCGCGGAACCCCTACTGGCAAGTAGAAGGCGGCAAGGAAAAGACCGACTATAAGGACAAGAGACTTCCACTCAGATCTTAGATGCATCAGTTTACCCGTAAATCGCTTCCCTTGCAATGATCATGCATGATGAAGAAGCAATTCCCAGCCTTGGTTTCTTTGTAGGTTTCTTCAACAGCTCTGCCCAATCATTCTTTTCGCTTGGCCGCTGACATGTTATCAGTTCTGACGAACCTTTTCTGCATCCACAATGAGACATTCACAAGTCCTATCAAGACAGGAACCTCTACCAAGGGTCCGATGACTGTTGCGAAGGCTACCTTTGAGTGGACACCAAATACTGCAATAGCTACTGCAATTGCAAGTTCAAAGTCATTTGAGGCCGCAGTAAAGGAGACGGTCGCTGCTTTCGAGTACTCGGTTCCAATTCGATGTGTCCACCAAAAGGTGACCAGAAAAATGATCGTGAAGTATAGGCCGAGGGGAATTGCGACGCGCAGAACATCCATAGGAAGCTCGACTATCGCATCACCTTTTAAGGAGAACATTACAATGATTGTGAAGAGGAGCGCGATTAGAGTCAGGGGAGCAATCCTGCGCGTGAACTTGGAGTAATACCATTCACGTCCCTTTACCGGGATCAGCACCAATTGGCTGATTATGCCCGCAGCAAAGGGAATTCCTAAGTACAGGAGAACGGTCTTCGCAATCTCTCCGATAGATACATTAACGGCGGTTCCAGACAGTCCAAACAAAGGCGGCAGGAGAGTCATGAACACGTAGGCATAAACGGAATAGAAGAGTACTTGAAAGATTGCGTTAAGCGCAACGAGACCTGCTGCATATTCGGGATCGCCCTTTGCCAAATCATTCCATACCAGCACCATCGCTATGCAGCGCGCAGCTCCAACAAGAATAACACCAAGCATGTATTCAGGCTGATCCGGCAGGAGCAAAATGGCGAGAAGGAACATCAGAATCGGGCCTGCAATCCAGTTCTGGATGATTGCGACCCGAAGCAATTTGAGATCCCGAAATGCCGAAGGCAACTTCTCGTATCTCACTTTGGCCAGCGGCGGATACATCATCAGGATCAAACCGATCGCAATGGGAATCGAAGTGGTGCCCACGCTGTACTTATCGAGCATTGGCACTATCTCGGGGAATACGTACCCCAACCCGACTCCGGCGGCCATCGCGGCGAAGATCCAGAGCGTCAAGTAGCGGTCAAGGAACGACAACTTTCGCGTTAGTGATTGCGCGGCTTTGGTCACGATGTTCTCTCGGTTCTTGCTGCTTTGGTATTGAACTTCCCTCGCGAGTGTCCACACTTCTTTTGTTGACGCCAGTTCAAGAGCTTCTCATTTAACTGTTTTATCTTCGTATTATCGAGAAGCTGATCAATGTTCTCAATTATCGCTTTGGTTGGGGAATCCAGGGTATCGGCAATCCGATAATAGATCCAGACTCCTTCGCGGCGGTCCTGAAGTAATCCCGCGTTGAGTAAGTATCGCAGATGTCTTGATGCCTTGGATTGACCGATCTCAAGCACACTTTCCAGATCGCAAACACACAATTCTCTATGCTGTAAGATCAGAATGAGCATTTGAAGCCGAGTTTCTTCAGATAGGGCTTTGAATATCCGTACAGGGTTACGCTTTGTGAAGTCCATACGAAAAATATAGCCGTTTATCCGGTTATCTGCAATTCTTGGTTGAGCGCCTCCATTCACCCAAGTAAATGCTTGTATGTTTAGGCTTTACGAGACTAACGAGGTATTAGATCGCGCCCTGCAGCTGGATAGGGAGAGGTGGGAGTCAGATGGGAGTGCTTTGGGGACGCCTGCGAGTGCCAAACGACAGAAGGAAACGGAGAGCCTGATTCGCGCACATGATCAGAACGCGGGTCGCCCGCGACGATTCTTAGCGAATCCGATGTCCTAACTCGAAAAATACGCGGACTTCATCGGAGTTCGCCGAGATGGTTCGCTCTGAGTGGACCGAAAGATAGGAACCAGTGCGCAGATTTACGTCGGCCGAGACGCGGATCCACTTACTGTCGCTTGTCAAGTCGTTCTGCACAAAGCGATAGCTCGTCTCCCCATACTCAGAGCGCAGATCCAATCCGCGACGTGGAGATATGCTGACTCCAATCATCTGTTGAACACCTGTCGAATAGACATTTTCGAAGTGACTGTAGCGAAGCAACGCCCCAAGTTTGCCATTCAACAACGAATTTGACGTTAATGAATAGGTTCCGGAGGGAAACAGCTTCTCGGCACTGGGATCACTGCGAAAGCTACGTTGAACCGCGAATCGTGTTCCACGCAGCATCATTAGTTCCGCACCAGCACGCATCCCATGCCGAACCGCATCGTCAAACAGACTGTCCGGAGTTTCCCGGGTCTCCCACGTGTGGTAACGCGACCTGCCGTCGTAGCCAGCGTTGAGAGCAATCGCACGCGCTGGTACGTAGCGGAAATTCAAGAGCAGGTTTGCAGGCGTAATCAGCGCTCCTTCGGCATCTTGTCTCCAGCCGCGATTGACATTGATTTCTGCAGACTCGTAGAAGGAGACCCTACCGGCAGACGTGAAGGTGAATTGTTGATAAATGAACTCTCTGCTAATCTGTCCCTCTTGATACTCACCGGCAAGAGCCAAGGTTGCATTCGATCTCGCCATTGCACCTAACTCGCTGCTGTAAGTCACCAGCGCGCCCGCTTTGCTTGTGGACAGGTCGGTGCGGCTCATGTCCAACTCTGCCTGTGCACCGCCAAATAACCCTACCGCGAAGGCGTTGCTCAAGGCAAACTCACCGTACCCGCCGTCAATATACCCGATACCTGCTACCGAACCGGCCTGCATTCTTCCGAAGCTGGCCTTCCATTGAGAGTGCCCTGGCGCGAAGCTCAACTCGGCAGTGTAGAGTCTGTGCTGCCAATTTTCACGCGCGGAATCACTCAACTTACGTCCGCGATACCGCAAGCTAAGCTTGGTCCCCTCGCCTGCGATGCGATGAACTGCAGCCTTCGTTGAGAATCCCGGAAGCAGCTCAGCTGTTCGATTGTCAAGACGATCATCGTACGCGTCACACTGAAGAGCCAACCGACCACTGAACTGCGGAGCCTTCTTCGCAAATGCTTGCGTTGTTTGCTGTTCAGGTGAGCGATCCGCGCCCGACGACATTGCAGGACGGCTCTCATTTTGTGCACTCGGACCATCCTGAAGGAGAATTACGACGCTGTCACCCAGACGCGCAATCGTGCTGTCGCCAGAGAGAGTCGCGACGCAAGTCGACTCTGCTGTTGCTGCGATTGAGATGTGGCCAATCAAGTTCGCTTCACGGTACAATTGGCCGCTGAGACCTTTTTCAAGTCCGTGAGCACGTCCTGCGTTCAGGTATAGTGTCTTCCACGCTACGTAGGTAACCTCCGCTCGAATTTCGCTTGCACGCAAGGGAAGCACTATGATCCAGAGCAGGAGAACCGTGAACCAAGGGGAGACTTGTGATACGCGCCGTGTCAATTCAGCCTCCGAAGTCCCGGATTGCGTGGAGGACTTGGTTCGTGTCGGCCGTTTGGATGGCAGCTGTAGCACGCGCTGCTTTCCCAGACGTAGCCGTTCACATCTCGGTGTTCGCTATCAGCCTCTGATCGACGGTGCTCGTGGCAGTGAGTACAACTGAACATTGAGAAATCGCCTGGCGTGCGGTGGCACTCCAGGCACGTGTCCCATACGCTTCTATGAGCACCGGAATTTATCGGGAAAAGTGGGGCATGGTTGAATGTTGAACTCCAGTTTGAAGTCGAATGGCAATGCTCACAGTTTGTTGGATATCGGTCGGCTTCGTGGTCTGGGCTTGCTGAGCTATTGTAGTCCGCAAGGTGACAATCAAAACAGAATGTCGTAAGTCCGTCATACACACCGCCAGAGTGACACTGGTTACAGTTCGCCTGCAGATGCGCTCCCGTCAGGGGGAACTGCGTGTTGTTATGGTTGAACGTTGCATCCCAGTTCGATGTCGTATGACATGTCTGACAGGTGGTCGGGAACTGCGCCGCCTCGTGATCCGGTTCCGTCGTGCCGTTGTAATCTGCAAGGTGACAGCTCACACAGGTCGTCGGCAGGCCGTCATACTGTCCGCTCGCATGGCACTGGTTACAGCTTGCAGAAATATGCGCACCCGTCAACGGGAACTGCGTGTTGTTATGGTTGAACGTTGCATCCCAGTTCGATGTCGTATGACAGGTCTGACAGGTGGTCGGGAACTGCGCCGCTTCGTGATCCGGTTCCGTCGTGCCGTTGTAATCTGCCAGGTGACAGCTCACACAGGTCGTCGGCAGGCCGTCATACTGTCCGCTTGCGTGGCACTGGTTGCAGCTTGCTGAAATGTGCGCGCCTGTCAGCGGGAACTGCGTGTTGTTGTGGTTGAACGTTGCATCCCAGTTGCTGGTCGTATGACAGGTCTGACAGGAGGTCGGGAACTGCGCCGCCTCGTGATCCGGTTCCGTTGTTCCGTTGTAATCTGCCAGGTGACAGCTCACACAGGTCGTCGGCAGGCCGTCATACTGTCCGCTCGCGTGGCACTGGTTGCAGCTTGCTGTGATGTGCGCTCCGGTCAACGGGAACTGGGTGTTGTTATGGTTGAACGTTGCATCCCAGTTACTGGTCGTATGACAGGTCTGGCACGTGGTCGGGAACTGCGCCGCTTCGTGATCCGGTTCACTCGTGCTGTTGTAATCCGCCAAGTGACAGCTCACGCAGGTCGTCGGCAGGCCGTCATACTGTCCGCTCGCGTGGCACTGATTGCAGCTCGCTGTGATATGTGCACCCGTCAGCGGGAACTGCGTGTTGTTGTGGTTGAACGTCGAGTTCCAGTTGCTCGTTGTATGGCACTCCAGACAGGCTGTGGACATCTGTGCTGCTTCGTGATCCGGATCAGTCGTGCTGTTGTAATCTGAAAGGTGACAATCAATACACTGACCGGGAGTCCCTTCAAACACCCCGCCCACATGGCACTGCTGACAGGATGTCTGAACATGCGCTCCTGTCAACGGGAAGCTCGTTGTCTGATGATCAAACCCCATGTCCCACGACTCCGTCGTGTGACACGCCAGACAGGCTGTCGAGATCCCGACTGCTTCGTGATCCGGATCCGTCGTGCCGTTGTAATCCGCAAGGTGGCAATCAATACACTGACCGGGAGTCCCTTCAAACACCCCGCCCACATGACACTGCTGACAGGATGTCTGGACATGCGCACCCGTCAACGGGAACTGCGTGTTGTTATGGTTGAACGTCGAGTTCCAGTTGCTCGTTGTATGGCACTCCAGACAGGCTGTGGACATCTGCGCCGCTTCGTGATCCGGATCCGTCGTGCCGTTGTAATCCGCAAGGTGACAGTCAATACACTGACCCAGGGTCCCTTCAAACACCCCGCCCACATGACACTGCTGACAGGATGTCTGGACATGCGCACCCGTCAACGGGAAGTTTGTCGTCTGATGATCAAACCCCATGTCCCACGACTCTGTCGTGTGACACGCCAGACAGGCTGTCGAGATCCCGACCGCTGCGTGATCCGGATCAGTCGTGCTGTTGTAATCTGAAAGGTGACAATCAATACACTGACCGGGAGTCCCTTCAAACACCCCGCCCACATGACACTGCTGACAGGATGTCTGAACATGCGCTCCTGTCAATGGGAAGCTTGTCGTCTGATGATCAAACCCCATGTCCCACGTCTCTGTCGTGTGACACGCCAGACAGGCTGTCGAGATCCCGACCGCTGCATGATCCGGATCCGTCGTGCCGTTGTAATCCGCAAGGTGACAGTCAATACACTGACCCAGGGTCCCTTCAAACACCCCGCCCACATGACACTGCTGACAGGATGTCTGTACATGTGCACCCGTCAACGGGAAGTTTGTCGTCTGATGATCAAACCCCATGTCCCACGTCTCTGTCGTGTGACACGCCAGACAGGCTGTCGAGATCCCGACCGCTGCATGATCCGGATCCGTCGTGCCGTTGTAATCCGCAAGGTGACAATCAATACACTGACCCGGGGTTCCTTCAAACACCCCGCCCACATGACACTGCTGACAGGATGTCTGAACATGCGCACCCGTCAACGGGAACTGCGTGTTGTTATGGTTGAACGTCGAGTTCCAGTTGCTCGTTGTATGGCACTCCAGACAGGCTGTGGACATCTGTGCCGCTGCATGATCCGGATCCGTTGTTCCGTTGTAATCCGCAAGGTGGCAATCAATACACTGACCGGGAGTCCCTTCAAACACCCCGCCCACATGGCACTGCTGACAGGATGTCTGGATATGTGCACCCGTCAACGGGAACTGCGTGTTGTTATGGTTGAACGTCGAGTTCCAGTTGCTCGTCGAGTGACAGGTCTGACAGGTGGTCGGGAACTGCGCCGCTGCATGATCCGGTTCCGTCGTGCTGTTGTAATCTGAAAGGTGACAATCAATACACTGACCCGGGGTCCCTTCAAACACCCCGCCCACATGGCACTGCTGACAGGATGTCTGTACATGTGCACCTGTCAACGGGAAGCTCGTTGTCTGATGATCAAACCCCATGTCCCACGACTCTGTCGTGTGACACGCCAGACAGGCTGTCGAGATCCCGACCGCTGCGTGATCCGGATCCGTCGTGCCGTTGTAATCCGCAAGGTGGCAATCAATACACTGACCGGGGGTTCCTTCAAACACCCCGCCCACATGACACTGCTGACAGGATGTCTGAACATGCGCTCCTGTCAACGGGAAGCTCGTTGTCTGATGATCAAACCCCATGTCCCACGACTCTGTCGTGTGACACGCCAGACAGGCTGTCGAGATCCCGACCGCTGCATGATCCGGATCCGTCGTGCCGTTGTAATCCGCAAGGTGACAGTCAATACACTGACCCAGGGTCCCTTCAAACACCCCGCCCACATGACACTGCTGACAGGATGTCTGGACATGTGCACCCGTCAACGGGAACTGCGTGTTGTTATGGTTGAACGTCGAGTTCCAGTTGCTCGTTGTATGGCACTCCAGACAGGCTGTGGACATCTG